>NZ_JAPWCB010000005.1:0-120098 GCF_041433745.1 Gemella sp. 27098_8_149
TAAGGATTTCGTCGTGCCTTTGGCACTAGAAATCCAAACGTACAAAGCAAAAAAAGACTACCTTGCCTGGTAATCTTTTAAAGTATAATTAGATTTAATTTTTAAAGGGACAAAAGGGTATCCTAGCGATATGCTAGGATACATTAGAGCTAGACGACGTAGCCTTTTCCTACGCATTTCAAGCACTCTTTTGCCAAAAAAATTAGTTTAAATTCTTGTTGTATGTGTTGTTTAGTTGTGTGTGTATGTAGTATGTTATTGTTGTATGAAAAATTTTTATTAAACTAATTCTATAATAGCTGTTTCTGCACCATCACCTTTACGTGGTCCAACACGTAGAATACGAGTGTATCCACCGTTACGGTCAGCATATTTAGGTGCTACTTCTTCAAATAATTTTTTAAGAGCTAATTGACTCTTACCTTCTTCAGTTGCTACTGCAACAGGTTGGATGAATTTAGCTGCATTACGTCTTGCTGCTAGATCACCTTTTTTACCTAATGTAATCATTTTTTCTGCTAATGAACGAACTTCTTTCGCTCTTGTAACAGTTGTTTCAATTCTACCGTGTACTAGTAGAGCAGTTACTAAGTTTCTTAACATCGCTTTACGGTGAGCTGATGTACGTCCTAATTTTCTGTAACCCATTAGTGTGCCTCCTTGTTAGTATTATTCTTCTTTGAATCCTAGTTCTAACTCTTGAAGTTTAATTTTAACTTCTTCTAGAGATTTACGACCTAAGTTTCTTACTTTAATCATTTCTTGTTCTGTTTTGTTAGCTAATTCTTGTACTGTGTTAATTCCTGCACGTTTTAAGCAGTTGTAACTACGTACTGATAAGTCTAATTCTTCAATTGTCATTTCTAACATTTGAACTTTATTATCTTCTTCTTTAGCTACCAATATTTCAGCAGCTTTTGCTTCTTCAGACATTTCCATAAATAATTCTAAGTGCGAGATTAGAATTTTAGATGCTAATGCTAAAGCGTCGTTAGCTGTAATTGAACCATTAGTAGTAACGTCTAAGATAAGTTTATCAAAGTCAGTGCTTTGTCCTACCCTAGTTTTTTCTACTGTATAGTTAACTTTTGATACTGGTGTGTAAATTGAATCGATTGGAATAACTCCGATTGGTAAGTCACGCTTTTTGTTTCCATCAGCTGGTACAAATCCACGTCCTTTTCCAACGTAAATAATCATTTCAAATTGTCCACCTTCAGATACTGTTGCAATGTGTTGATCAGTATTTACTACTTCGATATCTGAATCGATAGCGATGTCTGCTGCTGTTACAACTGCAGGACCTTTAACACTGATTGATACTTGTTTTTCTTCTTCAGAATGAACTACAAACGCAATGTTCTTAACGTTCATAATGATTTCAGTAACATCTTCTACAACACCTTTAATTGCTTGGAATTCGTGTTGAACTCCTTCAATATCGATGCTTCTTGCTGCTGCTCCTGGTAATGATGAGATTAACATTCTTCTCAATGAATTACCTAATGTAGTTCCATAACCACGTTCAAGTGGCTCAACTACAAAGCGACCAAATCTTTTATCTGATGATTCTTCAATGATTTGAATTTTTGGTTTTTCTATTGCTAACATTATGTTAAACCTCCTAAATTTTGTCTATGTTATTATTATACACGACGACGTTTAGGTGGGCGACATCCATTGTGAGGAACTGGAGTTACGTCTTTGATTGATGTAACTTCTAATCCAGCAGATTGTAATGCACGAATAGCTGCTTCACGTCCTGCACCTGGACCTTTAACTGTTACATCTACATATTTCATTCCGTGTTCCATAGCTTGTTTAGCTGCTGCTTCACTTGCCATTTGTGCTGCGAATGGAGTAGATTTTCTAGAACCTTTGAATCCTAGTGCTCCTGCACTTGACCATGATACTGCATTACCATGTTCATCTGTAATTGTTACGATTGAGTTGTTGAATGTAGAACGAATGTGTGCAACACCATTTTGTATATTTTTTTTCACACGACGTTTACGTGATTGTTGTTTACGAGCCATAGTTGTGTTTCTCCTCCTATCCTAATTATTTTTTCTTGTTCGCAACTGTTTTCTTAGGACCTTTACGAGTACGAGAGTTGTTTTTAGTGTTTTGCCCTCTTACTGGAAGTCCACGACGGTGACGAATTCCTCTGTAACATCCGATTTCCATTAGACGTTTGATGTTTAATGAAACTTCACGACGTAAGTCACCTTCTGTTTTGTAGTTATCTACGATTTCACGAATTTTATCTAATTGATCTTCTGATAAGTCTTTAACTCTCACATCTTCAGAAACTCCAGCTTCTTTTAAGATTTTTTGAGAAGTTTTTAAACCTATACCATATACATAAGTTAGAGATATAACAACGCGTTTTTCACGTGGAATATCTACTCCTGCTATACGTGCCATTAAGTTTGCACCTCCTAATTAATTATCCTTGTTTTTGTTTATGTTTTGCGTTTTCGCAAATCACTAATACTTTACCACCACGACGAATTACTTTACATTTGTCACAGATTTTTTTTACTGATGGTCTTACTTTCATCGTTATTTCCTCCTTGAGTTTATAACTTACTTGAATCTATAAGTTATTCTACCTTTTGTCAGGTCATACGGACTCATTTCTACTGTAACTTTATCACCTGGTAAAATTCTTATATAATTCATTCTGATTTTTCCAGAAACATGAGCTAAAATAATATGACCATTTTCTAATTCTACTTTAAACATTGCATTCGGCAAGTTTTCTACTACTAAACCTTCTACTTCAATGACATCTTTTGCCATACTTTTCCTCCCTGACTATTTCAGTTTGTCTAATATATTTTGTACGTCTTGGAAAACTACTTTGATGTCTTGGTCACCATTAACATTTTCAACTACGCCTTCTTTTTGACTGTAGAAGTCTAAAAGAGGTTTTGTTTGTTTAATGTTAACTTCTAAGCGATTAGCAACTGTTTCTTCGTTGTCATCACTTCTTTGGTATAGTTCACCACCATCATTATCACAAACACCTTCAACTTTTGTAGGGTTGAAAAGTAAGTGATAAGTGTTTCCACATTGTTTACAGATTCTTCTACCTGTTAAACGAGGTAACAGAATAGCTGGATCTACATCGATATTTAGTACTTTATCGATTTTTCTATTAGTTTTTGCTAAAATTTGATCAAGGGCTTCAGCTTGTTCTACTGTTCTTGGAAAACCGTCAAGTAAAAAGCCTTCTTTTGCATCTTCTTGATTCAATCTTTCTTCAACTAATCCTATAGTTACACTGTCAGGAACAAGTTGTCCTTTATCAATATAACTTTTTGCTTCTTTTCCAAGCGGAGTCTCATTTTTAATAGCAGCTCTAAACATATCTCCAGTAGAAATATGCGGAATTGGATAATTCGCTTTAATTTGCTCTGCTTGAGTACCTTTACCCGCTCCTGGTAATCCCATTAAAATAATATTCATCATGATTATTTACCACCTTTTCGTCCTGTAATGAAACTTCTATAGTTCTTCTCTGTTAATTGAGTATTAAGTTGTTTAACTGTCTCTAGCGCTACACTGACAACAATTATTAAACTTGTACCACCAATTTGAACAGATGCTGGTAATTTAGCAATGCTTGTGAATATTGTTGGAAGAACCGAAACAGCTGCTAGGAATATTGAACCTACAAACGTTAGTCTGTATAAAATACCTGTAATGTATTGTTCAGTTTTTTTACCTGGTCTAACCCCTGGAACAAAACTTCCTTGTTTTCTTAAATTATCAGCCATTTTTTCTGGGTTAACTTGCACCATTACATAGAAGTAACAGAACGCAATAATTAATACTACGTATAATGTTAATCCTAGAACATGACTGAAATCGAAATATGATACAATTTTTTGTAACTTTTCGTTATTAGGTGCGAATATCGCAATAGTTCTAGGTAATTGTAAGAATGCGATAGCGAAGATTACTGGGATAACCCCGGCACTGTTCACTTTAAGAGGCAAGTAAGTTGATCTTGCTCCTAACATTCTACGACCTGCTCTCGCTTGAGAGTATTGAATAGGAATTTTACGAATTGCTTCTTGCATGTAAACAACAGCAGCAACAATTCCTATAACAATGATTGCTACAATAACAATTTTTAAAATTGCTAATGCAAGGTTTTCAGCATCTTTAATTTGAGATTCATATACTTGAATGAATTCCATTGGTAAACGAGCGATAATACCCGCTAAGATAATGATAGAGACACCATTACCTACACCATATTGTGATATCTGATCCCCTAGCCATAGTAATAACGCTGTACCAGCAGTTAATACTAAAGCTACTGTTATGAATCCTATAACTGATGTGTCTTTAATTAATCCTTGGTAAGCATTATTAAATCCATAAGACATAATAAGCGATTGGATAAATGCTAAGACAATAGCTAAGACTCTTGTTAATTTTTGTGTTTTCTTATGTCCTACTTCACCTTGTTTTGACCACTCAGTTAATGTAGGAATAACATCCATTTGCATAAGTTGAATTACGATAGATGCTGTAATGTATGGCATGATACCCATAGCGAATACAGAAAACTGTTGTAAAGCCCCTCCTGCAAATGTATTAAATATTCCGAATAGTCCAGATGCATCTTGACTTTTAAGAACATCTGCATCTACTCCAGGTATCGGTAAGTAAGAACCGATACGGAATAGGAATATACCAAATAAGGTAAATAAAATTTTGTTACGAGTTTCTTTAACTTTAAATAGATTTAGTGATGCACTAAACATATATTATAGCACCTCGCAAACTCCTCCAGCTGCTTCGATAGCTTCTTTTGCTGAAGATGAGAATTTGTGAGCTTGTACAGTTAATTTTTTCTCTAATTTACCGTTAGCTAATACTTTAACACCTGAAAGTTCTTTTTTAATAACTTTAGTTTCTAATAATAGAGCAGGTGATACTACAGTACCATCTTCAAATTTATTTAAGTCGTTAAGATTTACAACTGCAAATTCTTTTCTGTTTACATTGTTAAATCCACGTTTTGGAATACGTCTGAATAATGGGTTTTGTCCACCTTCAAATCCTGGGCGAACTCCACCACCACTACGTGCTTTTTGTCCTTTTTGACCACGTCCTGAAGTTTTACCATTTCCTGATCCAATCCCACGACCTACTCTGTTACGCTCTTTACGAGAACCTTCAACTGGTTGTAATTCATGTAATTTCATTTAGACTAGCACCTCCTTGTATTAATAATTCTTATTTTTCTTCTACTGTTACTAAGTGTGAAACTTTGTTGATCATTCCACGAATCGCAGCGTTATCTTTGTGTTCTACTGTTTGGTGCATTTTTTTAAGACCAAGAGCTTCAACAACTTTTCTTTGATTCTTTGGACGACCAATAGTACTACGAGTTAGGGTTACTTTTAATGTCATGTTCTTTTCCCTCCTCTTATCCTAATAATTCTTCCACAGATTTACCACGTAAAGCTGCTACGTGTTCTACTGTTTGTAATCTTGTTAATCCTTCGATTGTAGCACGAACCATGTTAACTGGTGTGTTTGAACCTAGAGATTTTGATAAGATATTTGAAATACCTGATAATTCTAATACGGCACGAACTGGTCCACCAGCGATAACCCCTGTACCAGGTGCAGCTGGTTTAATTAATACTGAACCTGCTCCAAATTGTCCGATGATTTCGTGAGGTATTGTTCCATTAACTACTGGTACAGTAATTAAGTTATGTTTAGCAGCTTCAACTGCTTTTCTGATTGCATCTGGTACTTCTTGAGCTTTACCTGTACCAAATCCTACGCGACCATTTTTGTCACCAACAACTACTAAAGCAGAGAAACGGAAACGACGTCCACCTTTAACAACTTTAGCTACACGGCGAATGGCAACTACGCGTTCTTCAAATTCTTTTTTGATTTCTTCTTGACGCATCTACTTATTTCCCTCCTTATTAGAATACAAGTCCGTTTTCACGTGCTGCTTCAGCTAATGCTTTAACACGTCCGTGATATAGGTATCCTCCACGGTCGAAAACAACTTTTTCAATTCCTTTAGTTTTAGCTACTTCTGCGATTAATTTTCCAACTTCTTTAGCTGCTTCTACACTTGATTTAGAAACGTTTTCAAGTTTTAATGAAGAAGCTGATGCTAATGTAACACCTTTAGTGTCATCAATAATTTGTGCGTAAATGTTTGTGTTTGAACGGTATACGTTTAAACGTGGAACTTCTGTAGTTCCTTGAACTTTAACACGTACTCTTGCGTGTCTTTTTTTACGAACTTTATTTTTATCAAGTTTCGTAATCATATTTGAAACACTCCTTTCTGTTATCTATTATTTACCAGTTTTTCCTTCTTTACGGCGAACATATTCACCAACGTAGCGAATACCTTTACCTTTATAAGGTTCTGGAGGACGTACTGCACGAACTTTAGCTGCATATTGTCCTACTACTTCTTTGTTAATACCTTCGATACTAACTTTAGTGTTTCCTTCAACACCTAATTTAATTCCATCGATTTCTTCGAATTCAACTGGGTGAGAGTATCCAACACTTAGTACTAATTTTTTACCTTGCATTTGAGCACGGTATCCAACCCCGATTAATTCAAGTTCTTTTTTGAATCCAGTTGATACACCTTCAACCATGTTTGCTAAGATAGCACGAGTTGTTCCGTGTACTGTACGGTGACGTTTAGAGTCAGATGGACGTACTACTGTGATTTCACTTCCTTCAATGTTGAAAGTCATGTCTTTATCAAATTGTTGTTTTAATTCACCTTTAGGTCCTTTAACTGTTGCGAAGTTATCAACGATGTTAACTTCAACCCCTGCAGGTACTGTAATAACTTTATTACCTATACGTGACATTTAATTGGCACCTCCTTATAATATTACCAGATGTAAGCTAATACTTCTCCACCTGTGTTATTTTTACGAGCAACTTTATCAGTTACAACTCCAGTTGAAGTTGATACGATTGCTATTCCTAGTCCGTTTAATACTCTTGGCAGTTCATCTGCTTTAGCGTATACACGTAAACCAGGTTTTGAAATTCTTTTAATTCCTTTAATTACTCTTTCACCTTTTGAGTATTTAAGAGTAAGTTTAAGTTTTCCTTGTTTGTTGTCTTCGATGTATTCTACATCTTTAATGAAACCTTCTTGTTTTAAGATTTCTGCAATTTGCTTTTTAATATTTGACGCAGGTAATTCTAATGTTTCGTGTTTAACCATGTTAGCATTACGAATACGTGTTAGCATATCTGCGATAGGATCTGTCATTGTCATTAGGATAAATCCTCCTTTCTTCTACTAATATATTACCAACTTGCTTTTTTAACTCCAGGAATTTGTCCTTTGTAAGCTAATTCACGGAATTTAATACGGCTGATTCCAAATTTTCCAATGTATCCGTGAGGACGTCCAGTAATGCTACAACGATTGTGTAGACGAGCTGGAGCTGAGTTTTTTGGAAGTTTGCTAAGTCCGATGTAATCACCTTTAGCTTTTAATTCCGCTCTTTTAGCTGCATACTTGTCAACTAATTTTTGGCGTTTTAATTCACGCTCTACCATTGCTTTTTTAGCCATGTGTCTTTTACCTCACCTTTCTTATTTTGCGAATGGCATTCCACATTGTGTTAATAACTCACGAGCTTCTTCATCAGTGTTAGCTGTAGTTACTATAACGATGTCCATACCACGTACTTTACTTACTTTATCGTAATCAATTTCAGGGAAAATTAATTGTTCTTTAACACCTAGTGTGTAGTTACCACGACCATCGAATGCTTTTTTAGAAACACCGTGGAAGTCACGTACACGTGGAAGTGCTACAGTTACTAATTTATCGAAGAATTCATACATTCTTTCTCCACGTAAAGTAACTTTAGCCCCGATAGGCATACCTTCACGAAGTCTGTAAGTAGCGATTGATTTTTTAGCTCTTGTTACTAATGGTTTTTGACCAGAAATTAAAGCTAATTCTGCTACTGCGTTGTCTAGGGCTTTAGAGTTTTGCACAGCATCACCTACACCCATGTTAATTACGATTTTTTCAATTTTTGGTACTTGCATTACACTGCTGTACTCAAATTTTGTCATTAATTCTTTTGTTATCTCAGATTTAAATTTATCTTCTAAACGAGCCATCTAAAATAGTGCCTCCTTTCTTCAACTATTATTATATTTCTTTTCCTGATTTTACTGCGATACGTACTTTCTTACCATCTTTTGTTTCGAAACGTACTCTTGTCGCTTTTCCAGTTTCAGGATCTTGTAACATTACGTTTGATACGTGAATTGCTGCTTCTTTTTCAACGATTCCACCTTGAGGTGCATCTTGAGAATTCTTAACGTGTTTTTTAATGATGTTAACACCTTCTACAACAACACGATCTTTTTTAGGTTGAGCTTCGATTACTGTACCAACTTTACCTTTGTCTTTACCAGTAATTACTACAACTTTATCACCTTTTTTAATGAACATTTCTTGTTAACCTCCTTCTTTACTGTACTTTTTATATTATAATACTTCTGGAGCTAGTGATACGATTTTCATGTAGTTACCGTCTCTTAATTCACGAGCAACTGGTCCGAAAATACGTGTACCACGTGGGCTCTTATCATCACGGATAATTACACAAGCATTTTCATCAAATTTAATATATGAACCGTCGTTACGACGAGCTCCTGTTTTTGTACGAACGATTACGGCTTTAACTACTTCACCTTTTTTAACAACTCCACCTGGTGTTGCTTTTTTAACAGAACATACAATTACGTCACCAATGTTAGCAACTTTGCGTCCTGAACCACCTAGAACTTTAATTGTTAAAACTTCTTTTGCTCCTGAGTTATCAGCCACTTTTAAGCGTGTTTCTTGTTGAATCATGCGCTTTTTGCCTCCTTCTTAGGGTTTATCCTAGTTTTATTAGATTATAACTGCTTCTTCTACTACTTCTACTAAACGGAAGTTTTTAGTTGCAGATAATGGACGAGTTTCCATTATTTTAACGATATCATTTAATTTAGCAACATTGTTTTCATCATGTGCTTTGAATTTTTTAGAATATTTAACACGTTTACCGTATAGAGGGTGTTTTTTGTAAGTTTCTACTAAAACTGTGATTGTTTTGTCCATTTTATCAGAAACTACTTTTCCAACGTAAACTTTTCTATCATTTCTCTCAGTCATGTTTGCCTCCTATATTATTTATTCGCTAATTCTCTTTCGCGAATAACAGTTTTCATACGAGCGATTGATTTTCTAACTTGACTAATACGAGCTGTATTTTCTAATTGACCAGTTGCCAATTGGAAGCGTAAGTTGAAAAGCTCTTCTTTTAATTCTTTGATTTTTGTTTCTAACTCTTGTGAAGTTAATTCTCTAATCATTGATTTGAATTCATTTGTTTTCATTATGCTTCACCACCTGTTTCTTCACGTTTTACAAATTTACATTTAACAGGTAACTTGTGAGATGCAAGTCTTAGAGCTTCACGTGCAACTTCTTCACTTACTCCAGCAACTTCGAACATCACTCTACCTGGTTTAACGATTGCAACCCATCCTTCTACTGCACCTTTACCAGATCCCATACGAACTTCTAATGGTTTTTTAGTGTAAGGCATGTGAGGGAAGATCTTAATCCAAACTTTACCACCACGTTTCATATAACGAGTCATCGCTATACGAGCAGCTTCTATTTGACGAGAAGTAACTCTTGCTGCAGTAGTAGCTTGTAATCCAAATTCACCGAAATCTACTACGTTTCCGCCTTTAGATTTACCTTTTGTTGATTGTCTGTGTTGACGACGATATTTAACACGTTTAGGCATTAACATAAATTAGTTACCTCCTTTTTCAGATTTTCTAGTTGGTAATACTTCACCACGGTTAATCCAAACTTTAACTCCAAGTTTACCATATGTAGTATCTGCTTCTTCGTGAGCGTAGTCGATGTCTGCTCTTAATGTGTGTAGTGGCACTGAACCTTCTGAGTAGTGTTCTGCACGAGCGATATCTGCTCCACCAAGACGTCCTGATACTTGAGTTTTAATTCCTTTAGCTCCTGCTCTCATAGCTCTTTGGATAGCTTGTTTTTGAGCACGACGGAATGATACACGAGCTTCTAATTGACGAGCAATGTTTTCAGCTACTAATTTAGCGTCGATATCAACTTTTTTGATTTCAACTACATTAATGTGTACTCTTTTTCCAGTTAATTTGTTTAATTCTAATCTTAATTTATCGATTTCAGAACCACCTTTACCGATAACCATACCTGGTTTACCAGTGTGTACTGAAATGTTTACTTTCTTATCAAATCTTTCAATTTCTACTTTAGAAACTGAAGCGTCTTTTAATTGTTTACTGATGAACTCACGGATTTTGAAATCTTCGTGTAAGTTAGCAGCGAAATCTTTCTCCGCATACCATTTTGAATCCCAATCACGAATAACTCCAACACGTAAGCCTATTGGATGTACTTTTTGACCCACAGTTTGTAGCCTCCTTTAACTAGTTTAGCTTTTATAATTTCTTAATTTTTATTATTTGTTATCACTTAAAACGATAGTGATGTGACTTGTTCTTTTGTTGATTGAACTTGCAGCACCTTTTGCTCTTGGACGGAATCTTTTAAGAGTTGGTCCTTCATTTGCAAATGCTTGTGATACTACTAAGTCTTCTACATTCATTCCATAGTTGTGTTCAGCGTTAGCAGCAGCTGATTTAATAACTTTAGCTACTGGTAAAGAAGCTGATTTAGTTGTGAATTCTAAAATTCCTAATGCTTCGCCCACTTTTTTCCCACGTACTAAGTCTAATACTAGTCTTACTTTACGAGGAGCGATGCGGACTGTCTTAGCGATTGCTTTTGACTCCATGAATGTGCCTCCTTGATTTTACTAATTTCTAAATTATCTTCTTGTTTTTCTGTCGTCTGCAACGTGACCTTTGTAAGTTCTTGTTGGTGCAAACTCACCTAATTTGTGTCCTACCATATCTTCAGTCACATATACAGGTACATGTTTTCTTCCGTCATATACTGCAAAAGTAAGTCCTATGAATGTTGGGAAGATTGTTGAACGACGAGACCAAGTTTTAATTACTTGTTTCTTTTCTTGTTCGTTCATTTTTTCAACTTTTGCTAATAAGTGGTGATCAGCGAATGGTCCTTTTTTTAAACTACGAGCCATTGTGTTATCTCCTTTCCGATACTTTGCATACTTAAGGCTTTGGTAAAGAGCACTTGCTCCTCACCAACTAACCTTTGTTTAAATTTATTATTTAGTTCTAGCACGTACGATAAATTTGTTTGAACGAGCTTTTTTAGAACGAGTTTTCTTACCAAGAGTAGGTTTACCCCATGGTGACATTGGTGATTTACGTCCGATTGAAGTACGTCCTTCACCACCACCGTGTGGGTGATCGTTCGGGTTCATAACAGATCCACGTACAGTTGGTCTTTTACCTAACCAACGAGTTCTACCGGCTTTACCGATATTTACTAGTCCGTGTTGTTCGTTACCAACTTCACCGATTGTAGCACGGCAAGTTGCTAAGATCATTCTTACTTCTCCTGATTTAAGACGTACTAATACGTATTTACCTTCTTTACCAAGTACTTGAGCACTTGCTCCAGCAGAACGTACTAATTGTCCACCTTTACCAGGTTTAAGTTCGATGTTGTGAATTAATGTCCCTACAGGGATATTTGCTAGTGGTAATGCATTACCAACTTTAATATCAGCAGTTTCACCAGATACTACGATTTGTCCTACTTTAAGTTCTTTAGGAGCGATGATGTATCTTTTTTCTCCATCTACATAGTGTAATAGAGCGATGTTCGCTGAACGGTTTGGATCGTACTCGATAGTAGCAACTTTTGCTGGTACGTTGTCTTTATTTCTCTTGAAGTCAATAATACGGTATTGTTTCTTGTGTCCTCCACCGTGGTGACGAACAGTGATTTTACCTTGGTTATTTCTTCCCGCTTTTTTCGGTAGCGGCGCTAATAATGACTTTTCTGGTTTGTTAGTTGTAATTTCCGCGAAATCTAATGACGTCATGTTACGACGACCGTTAGTTATAGCTTTATATACTTTAATTGCCATTTGTCATTTTTCCTCCTTAATGGTATTTGTTATTCTTAAGCGAATAATCCTTCGATTGTTTGTCCTTCTGCTAACTTAACGATAGCTTTTCTACGTTTGTTAGTGTAACCACCGTATCTTCCAACACGACGGAATTTTGGTTTGTAGTTCATTACGTTTACTTTCTCAACTTTAACTCCGAAGATTTCTTCGATAGCTTGTTTAATTTGAGTTTTGTGAGCGCGTGTGTCTACTAGGAAAGTGTATTTATTTTCTTGCATTAATAAATAACTTTTTTCAGTTAGTACTGGGCGTTTGATAATATCGCGTGCTTCCATTATGCTAATACCTCCCCAACTTTTTCTACTGCATCTTTAGTGAATACAACTTTGTTGCTTCCTAAGATGTCTAATACGTTAAGACCAGTTGTTTCTACGAATTCAACTCCTGGAATATTTCTTCCTGATAAAACAGTATTTTCTTCTAGTTCAGTAACTACGAATAATACTTTTTTCTCTAGGCTAAGGTTTGATAACATTTCTTTAAAGTTTTTAGTTTTAATTGTATCAAATGATAAGCTTTCTAATGCAAATACTTCGTTAGCTGCTACTTTAGAAGATAAAGCAGAACGTAATGCTAAACGACGCATTTTACGAGGCATTTTGAAGCTGTAGCTACGTGGTGTAGGTCCGAATACAATTCCACCTCCACGCCATTGTGGTGAACGGATAGATCCTTGACGAGCACGACCTGTTCCTTTTTGACGCCATGGTTTGCGACCACCACCTGAAACTTCAGAACGTCCTTTTGTTTTGTGTGTACCTTGACGAAGTGATGCTCTTTGTAAAGTTACAGCTTGGAATAAAACGTGTTGATTTGGTTCAATTCCGAATACTGCTTCATTAGCTTCAACTGCACCAACTTTAGTACCGTCTTGTTTAAATAAATCTAATTGTGGCATTATCTAATTTCCTCCTTCCGTATATTTTCCGATTATTTACCAGATTTAACTGCTGATTGGATTTTTACGAAGCTTTTCTTAGATCCTGGAATACATCCTTTAACTAGGATTAATCCATTTTCTACATCTACGCTTACGATTTCTAAGTTTTGAGTAGTAACTGTAACTCCACCCATTTGACCTGGTAATGCTTTACCTTTAAATACACGGTTAGGTGCTACAGGTCCCATTGACCCAGGACGACGGTGGTAACGAGAACCGTGAGCCATTGGTCCGCGGCTTTGTCCATGACGCTTGATTGCCCCTTGGAATCCTTTACCTTTACTTACTCCTGTTACGTCAACTAAGTCCCCTGCTGCAAAAATATCAACTTGGACTTCTTGACCTACTTCATAATTAGCAACTTCTGCATCTCTGATTTCGCGTACGAAACGTTTTGGAGCAGTGTTTGCTTTATCTGCGTGACCTTGTTCAGGTTTGTTCGCAACTTTTACTAAACGGTCTTTACGTTCTTTATCGTAAGGGCGTTTGTCGTCGAATCCTAATTGGATTGCGTTGTATCCTTCAACTTCTTCTGTTTTCTTTTGTAATACGACGTTACCTTTCGCTTCAACTACTGTTACTGGAATTAATTCTCCATTTTCAGCGAAGATTTGAGTCATACCTACTTTTCTTCCTAAGATACCTTTGGTCATCGAAAGTCACCTCCTATAATTATAATTTTAATTCGATGTCAACACCTGATGGTAAGTTTAAGCTGATTAAAGCGTCAACTGTTTTTTGTGTTGGTTCAATAATATCGATTAGGCGTTTGTGTGTACGTTGTTCGAATTGTTCACGGCTATCTTTGTAAATGTGAACTGAACGTAAGATTGTGTATACTGCTTTTTCCGTTGGTAATGGAATTGGTCCAGAAACTTTTGCTCCAGAACGTTTTGCAGTTTCAACAATTTTCTCTGCACTTTGATCTACTAATCTGTGATCATATCCTTTAAGACGAATACGAATTTTTTGTTTTGCCATCATTTCTCCTCCTATACATTTATTCGCCGCTATCTAGTAGCGACTTCTCCACGAAAGTTCTCCAGCACGCCATGCCATGGCAAAGCGGCCGGGCGTGTCAGTAACCTTTCGCTTCAACGCAAGTCTTTTGCAAGACCAACATTTATTATTATACATGGTTAAAGCATATAATGCAAGAGTTTTGACGAAAAAATTTTAAAAAAATTTATGAATATGTTTTCTATTTTTTTATTCATTTTTCTCTTGCTAAAATAATCTATATTATATAGAAGAAATAATTTATTTTCTTCACCAAAAATAAAAAAACTTAGAGTTTTTTGACCCTAAGTTTTTCATTTATTTATTTTATTTTAACGGTAAAATATTATATTGTATTTCTAAATCAGAAGATAATAAGTGAGATACTTTACAACGTAGTTTAATATTATCTAGTACACCTTGTCTATCTCCAGAAGCTAGTTGCTCTTCTGTTCTATCTACATGAACATTAGCTACAATTTTTCTATTATCGTAATCAACAACCAATTCAGTTTCAATTACTAAATCTACTAATTCGTATGCTCTGAAGAAATATCCTTTTGCACACATACTAATGCATCCATTGTATGCTGTAGCAAATAGATCCATTGGACCATCTTTACTTTCTTCTATAAACATTTTATATTCTCCACCAAGCGGTGTAGTTGCATGTGAAGTAAATCCTTCTTTAATTTTTAAATTAGACGTATACATAACTGTCTCCCTTTGTATATTCGATTTTAAGATTTCTCTTAATAATTTTATTATACTCCTCTGATTAGTTTTTGTATACTATTTATTCTCAACAATTTCTTTAATTGTTTCAACTAAATCTACATCTTTATATTTATAATCCACTCCTGTGAAGTCCATATGTTTTGTAATATCATTTGTTTGTAGGATTAATGTTGCTCCTGAGGCTACTGCCCCTAAAGCACCTGGACGTGAGTCTTCTATAGCTATAGAATTATTTATGTTTGCACCTAACTTCTCAGCAGCTAGCAAATAAATATCTGGAGCAGGTTTCGGATTACTTACTTCCGCTTTTGTTGTAATAGCAGAAATATATTTCTCAAAACCTTTTCTTTGTAGCCCAGTTTCTATATGCTCTCTCTTCCCATTTGATGCAACTGCCATCTTAATTCCTTTGTTATACAGATATTCCATAAGTTCTGCAATTCCTGGTAATACTGGAGCATTATGATAATTATCTAGAATACGCTTTGTAATCTCCGCTTCGAAATCATCATAATCTTCACTCGACATACCATATTTTTCTTTATAATATCTTTTACTTGTTTCTTCATTCGTTCCAGAAACATTTTGAATGTAATCCATCTTATCAAGTTTTTGACCTAGTACCTCTTTAGTTAGATCTCTCATATTTTCATAGTACACTTTCTCTGTGTCTACAATAGTTCCATCAAAATCAAATATTACCGCTTCTAATTTTTCCACTTTATTTCTCCTTTTTTATACATATATTTACTATTTTATAATGTATTTCCTAAAATTCAAAATGATTTGGACGAAATAAAGAGCAACTTTGAAACTGAAACTTCAAATTTCACATAGTTGCTCCTTTTTATATTTTTGATATTTATAGAAAAAGTACCATTATATTATTCAAATCTTACTAATTTTTCAGCCTTAATTCTTACAGACGGTCTTCCATCTTTTTCTTTTTTACCTAATGCGATTAGCATCACAGGCACTAAGTTTTCTTCTAACTCAAATAGTTCAGCTACTTTATCTCTCATAAATCCACCAATAATATTAGTGTCATACCCCTTAGCATAAGCTATATTAGTAAATTGCATCGTCCATAATCCGCAATCAAAGTAAACACCTTCTCTACTTTTATCAACTGGGATTTTTTCTAATTGAGGGACCATACCTTTTTCAAAGCCATCTTTGACTTCTTGAGTCATATAACCTTTTTCTACAGCTTCCCCATATATCTCATCAAACTTATTATAGTAGTTCAAATCTCCTAGTACGATAATCATCGCTGCAGAAGTGTCATTTTGAATTTTATTGTAGTTAGCACTACCTAACTTCTCTTTTCCTTCCGGAGTATCTACAACGATATATCTCCAAGGTTGTAAGTTACAAGATGAAGGAGCAATATTTGCTTCATCTAACATCTCTATAATTTCTTCACGTTTAATTTTAACATCAGCATCAAAATACTTAACTGATTTTCTTCCTTTTATCACTTCAAAAAACTCTGGACTTTTCTTACCTAATAGTGCATTAAAAAAGTTTCTCACTTATCTTCTCCTTCTACAAATTTTTTCTTCTTATATTCTCTATATAAAATTACCTTCTGATTTTAAACAACTTGTAAATTATACTATACTTGATAATTTCTATCAACTAATACAACTTGCAATATAAAAATTAAACAAGTAGCTAATAGTATTTCAATCAGCTACTTGCTTTAATCAATAATTTTATATCGTAATGATAATGTGTTCCTTTTACACATAATCGAATTTTCCATTATAAAATTTATCATAATTCTCTATTTCCCTAATAATATATCCAAGATCATCTGTGGTTTAGTTACCATAAGAAGATGATCTGACTCCTCTATTTGCGTATAATTCATCCCTATTAACTTGAAGTAAGAAAAAACTGAAACTTTATTAAACACAGTCCTACTTCTTTTTAATAGTTCTAAATTATCTACCCCCGCATACAAAGATAAATAATCATACTCTGTTTGCGAGCTCGGCCTTACCATATATTCACTACCTTCTTTTATGAGTTTTTTAAGAATTAACTCCACTAAAAACTCATCCCTCATCTCTTCTACACTAAGTGTCTTTGATAGATATTCTTCTTTACTAGTGAACTTTATCTCTGGTTCAAAATATGTTTTTAACACCGATTCAGGAGGTATAGGTTCTAAGCCCTCGATGATGATTAAATTAACGCCATCAAGGTATTCACTAAAAATCTCTAAACCGTTAAGTAAAACGACCGTACCATAAGAAGCAGTTACAATATAACCTCCTCTTTTTACTTGTGTCATTTTATTTAATAGTACCTGCTCAATTTCTTTTTTTGATATAGATTTAAAACTCTCTTCGGTAAATTCAATAAAATCAAAGGTTTGGTCTGGTATATTTTCTAAGACTCTCGCCCAAATACATCTATCCCAACCTAGTGGATTAATAAACAAGATATCTGTCATAGTAATCATCCTTTCAAATATCTATACTAAAATCCTAATTCGTCACCAAAATCCTCTAATTTATTTACAAGTATCGCCCCCTCTTTAATGTACTCGTTCATTGCATAACTCATCTTATCGCCAAATTTCCCCGGTAGGCAGAATACATCAGAACCTACATCTAGGGCGAAATCCACCGTTCTCTGTGTACCACTCCTTTTCGCTGCCTCAGTTACTAATAAAGCACTAGAAAGACCAGCGACAATCCTATTTCGTTCTAAAAACTTATATTTTCTTATAGGCGAAGTTGGAAAATACTCAGATATAATAAGATGGTTTCGTTCTAGCTCCTTATAGAGCTTATAACTTTGTTCCGGATAAATAATGTTGTGCCCATGAGCTATTACACCAATAGTGTACCCTTTACTTTTTAAAGCTCCCTCATGAGCAAGGCTATCAACACCTGTAGCAAGACCACTTACTATCACAAAATTATTCATCGTTAAATACGGTATTATACTCTCGAGAGCTTCTTTTGAATATGAAGTATTATTTCTACTACCTACTATAGAGATTTTTCTCCTAAACAACAGCAGATCCTTGTTACCTCTATAAAAGATAACGTACGGATAATCATAAACCCTAAAAAGCTCCTTAGGATAATAAATATCATCACAAAACATATACTTCACATTATAAAATTCAAAATAACTCTCGAAATCAAACTCCATATTATTATGAAGTTTGGTATAGATTTCCTCAGCATTACTTCCAAAATATACAGCTAACTCTGGTATAGATAAATCTAAAATCTTCTCTATACCATTTAAATCATTAAATACCCTATGTAATTTAAGAGTAGTAACCTTCTCAATTGCTACTAATGAAAGTAGCACTCTTTTTTGTTCTTCTGTAAAATTTCCACTATACTCCCACATAGCTTTATCCTCTTACTTGTCATTTTCTACTAACAAAGTATAATAAGTTTTGAATACTTTTAAGAAAATTTCCCCTTGTTGAATATTATTTATATAAATACTATCTTTAAATTCTATAATATTACTCATTATTCTTATAAGTTCAGAATAACTTTTACCTTCTTTATAAAATCTATACATTAATCCTTGCCAATAGACAAGCGGCGTTCTAATAAGCACCTGCTCTAACATGTTAACACCAATTACTTCAGGAATATTATTCAACTCTATATGTTGATTATAAAACATGCTTAAAACTTTATTTTTCACAGTCTTATCAAACTTAATTTGTTCATAGACATAATTCTCAACATCTGATGGATATAATTTCGACGTTAAATCTTTGTCCAGTAGTTTTAAATCAAGTGGTACATCAAACTCATCAATACTTAATGAAGTTTTTATACAAACAGCATTTCGTTTTTTTAGATTATGAGCCCAGATTTGATAGAATTCAAATCTTTTGTTTATATTATCCCAACCGTAGAAGAATACTTTCCCTTGATAATAATTCAAAAAATTATCCACAAATGGCGAATATCTAATATAACTTATACCATCGTAACTTTTTAATTCTTTTATAAATTTGTTTGTATCAATTAACCAAATTAGCTTTAAGCCAGCCCTCATATACCCTCTCGTTCTAGCTTTAATAAGGTCAAAAGGAATAACTGATCTTTGATACTCAAAAGCAATGCTATTATCTTTAATAAATACATCAGCTATTTGAATATCATTTCTTTCCCCTGTTTTAAAAATATGTTCGACTTCCACATTACGATATTTTTTTCTGAAATGCTCGTAAAGATCTTTCTTCGCTTCTAAATGCTCACTACTCTCCTTCTTATAAGTTTCAAACTCACAAGAACAATTTTTAGCATGAGCAAAATGTGATTGAATCTTCACTCCCTTTTTGAAAATTACTTTCCCCCCACATATCGGACAGTGATACTCCTTATTTTTTTCTATATCCTTATCCAATGCATTAAAAACTTCGTCTTTACTATCGTATGCTACGTACATAATGTTTCTCCTCTTTTTTTCTGTACTACACTTTCAAACTACTTCTAACACCTCTTATTCAATTGTCAATTTACTTTAGATACCTATATTTTCTATAAACAGAATCATCTACTTCTACTTCTATAAAATTCGTAAGATCCATCCACGTAATCTCATTTTCATGATTATCACTGTCTACTAAGTAAATCTTACTACCTTTCTTACATAAGTAAAAGTTTTTCTGTCTGTCATACATCCCTTGCATAAAGTCCATATCCTCTTCTAACGAAAAGTCAAGACATCTTTTATACCAAGGTACCTTCGCATGTTTTTTTACCTCTACTACATGATCGTATTTACTTGCGTTCATAATATCTCCTCCTTCATAATTTTCCCCTTTATTAAACTTATATTACCTTTTACAAACTAAAAGCTCCAAATCTATCGTAATTTCTTTTAGTTTATCTATATCAGCATCTGTGATAACTTTAGAAAATGTTAAAGGTGTCATTTTTAGAAAACTCGCTGCTTGAGCCTGTGTTAATTCAAATGTATCACTCACCGTTATCCTCTCCACGATAGTACAATTCTCCTCGATCAAACTCACAGTATCACTATTCGTATATTCCTTACCACCGATCAATTCTCTAATTTCTCTTAGATAATTAGCATTCGGAATAACCTTAATCAAATATCCTTCATCTCCAAGCACTCTGAAAAATTCTTCATAATTCGCTGGTGTTAATATGTTCAAGATGCACGAAACACTACCATCTTTAAACGGGAGATTAGCTAAGTTAGCGACCATGTACGGATTTAACTTATCCTCTCTAACAGCTAACTCTATCGCGTCCTTGCTATTATCTAGACCATAAAAATATTTCTCAGGAAATACCGTCTTTAACTTCTTGATGTAATAACCTTCTCCACACCCGATATCCAGCACAATATCTCTAGCATATTTTTCAACTAAATTTTGGATATTTTTTAAAACATTCACATAAAAATCATTACCAAAAACTTCACTACGAGCTATAAACAACTCTTCACTATATTTTGTAGGCTTATAATTATTTATTAAATGGATATATCCTTTTTTAGAAAAATCATAACGATGATTATTACTACAAACCAAGCTAATATTCTCTATACAAGATTCTGATAAACACTTTGGACAAAGGTATATTTTTTCTTGATTAAACTTCTTTATTACATTCTCTATCTTCATTAAAACGCCTCTATACTTTCTAAGTTTATTGTATCAAATTTTTTAAAATATTGGTAGCAAAATACAGCTAAAATATTAGAAAATTTCATCTTTTTCAGTTTTCTTCTAAACTTTATTTTTATTAGCTAATTACCGATTTCATTCCACTATTTTTAAATAAAAAATGACGACAGTTTCCTACAGAATGTTTTTATCGTCATTATATTTATATATTAATATTTTTTATTATTTCATAGTTGAGATTTTATCATTTTAAGCTTTATGAATATATTAAAGTATTATTTCTTTTTCTTCTCTCTTAACTCTTTAAAAAAGTTCTTCATTAGCATAGAGCACTCTTCTTCAAGCACCCCAGAGATAACCTTAGCTTGGTGATTAAATTTGTTTTCACCTACTAAATCAATACAACTTCCGCAGCAACCGTATTTAGGATCACTCGCTCCATAAATAACATTTTCAACTCTAGCTTGAACAATTGCCCCACTACACATAACACACGGCTCTACCGTAGTATATAAGTAACTATTATCAAGCCTCCAAAAACCTTGTTTTTCACAACCTTCTTTAATAACTAGCATTTCCGCATGATTTAATGCCTGTTGATTTTCTTCACGAGTATTATGAGCCTTTGCGACAACCTTATCATCAATAACCAACACAGCTCCAATCGGAACTTCTCCTTTAGAGTACGCTCTCCGCGCTTCTTCTAACGCCAACTCCATATAATAAGAATGACCTTTCACACCACTACATCCTTCCACAAATACTTTTTTTCATCTTATTATATCATATTTAGAAATTAATAGGGATGGTAAGTTGCATATAACAATTAAAAAGGAGTGACCCAAAAATTGATTTCTCCAAAATCACGATTTTCAGATCACTCCTAATCAAATTAAAAATATTGGCTTCTTACCTATAATTAATCCAATAATATATTTCCACAAATAGAACAGCTGCTATAAAGAAGAATGTCAAGATACCTAAGACTATAGCGTGTATTTTTCTTTTGAAATACAGATATCCTATAAATTCTCTAATAAATGCATTAAGACTGAAATAGAACTTTGTCGGAGCCCCATAACCAATACATCTAAATCCTAGAGTTCTTGCTTGAACCAATGCTCGGTAGACGTGATAATAATTCGTCACCACAGCAAAACTTTTATCAGCTGGAATAAATTTCTTTGAAAAAATAATATTTTCTTCAGTACGCGTCGATTTATCTTCCAGGATTATATCTTTTTCATCAACCCCCTGCTCGAGAGCATAATTTTTCATCGCGAATGCTTCAGGTACTACTTCATCAGGACCTTGACCTCCTGACATTATCAATTTACTTCCAGGATTAGCTTTATAAACTTTTATCCCTTTTCTAATTCTGCTAGCAAGAAGTGGAGTTACTCTCTCACCAATCAATCCTGCACCTAAAACTACTACATAATCAATCTTTCTCGGCAAGATATTAATGAAGTTTAAAACACTTGATACCAAGTAAGACATTGCTATACATAGAAAATATAAAACTACTAAACTAACATAAACATAAAGTGTATTTAACGCAATATTGTCACGTGTATAAGTAGCAACACGTGGCCAATAAACTATATAACCTACAAGCAAGAAAAACGTAGCTAAACTCAGTAAGTTACCTACTCTTAAACCTTCTCTTCTAATAAGCATAAATGAATTATATAAAAACATTATTACTACTGCAATTGGTAATAATGTGAATATTACAATTGCAATGACAAGTAATACTACACCTAAATTATAAACAAAGTTATTATCTGTTGCATTATTAGTAATAAGAGTCATTACATAAAAAATAAAACTTAAACCTGTCGCTATAAAAAATATTCCTAAAAATAGATTTCTTCTATCGAAATACAAAACAAATAAAAACAGCAACAGAAATACTGTAAAACTTATAAAAGAACCTATTACCATAAAAACCTCCTTCTTGCATATGTATATTATAAATTATATTGCAAAATTAGTATACGTGTCAATCATACCTAAGAATAACCTATATCTTCCTCTCGAAGTTACCTTCACATTAAATATAAAAACGAGGAATATTAGATTCATTATAATAACCAAAAGTTACATTTTTTCACAACTTCCCGATTAATACACAATCTGCTATTCCTCATATTATTTTTTATTCAGTTCTCAACGCTTCTACCGGATCTTTCTTCGCAGCTATTCTCGATGGAATAATACTAGCAATAAGCGTCAGTATTAAACTAAGCAATATTAGTCCAATTGATGATTGAGCATTTAGCGATGCAGTAAATGCTTCCACTTTTAGCGCCTTAGCAATACTTCCACTTATTGGAACAGATAAAAGCATAGTCACCCCTACACCTACAGCACCAGAAATAAATCCAATTAATCCTGCCTCTGCGATAAAGATTCTTGTAATATCTTTTTTACGAGCACCAATCGCACGTAAAATACCAATTTCCTTCGTTCTTTCTACTACAGATACATATGTTAATATCCCGATCATAATAGATGATACGATTAGCGAAATTCCCGCAAAAGCTGATAATATTAATGAAATTGTATTAATCATCTGCGACATAATCGTCGTCATTTGCTTAGCTAAATCTGCATATGTGATACTATACTTGTGATAATCTGAGCTATTCGGACCATATTTATCCGCTACTTTCTTGTTAAAATCATTAATAACTTCCGCTATTTTATCACGATCATTGAAAGATTTTGGATAAATATTAATTGCACTCGGAGCAGTTTTTGCTCCTAACGTTGCAAGAATTTGTTCCGCAGTGTCACTATCCATCTTCTGATTAGTTATAATATTTCTAGTTTTGTCTTTTTGTTGAGCTACTACGATATCCGACTTCGCTTCTTTTTCAATCATCGCTTTTTGTAAAGCCCTTGTGTAACCAATCGTCATCTGTGGTCTAGTAAAACTATCTTTAGCTTTTAAAATAGCCACTACCTTAACCTTAGTTCCAGAATCATACATCTTAGCATCCACATCACGTGGCACGAATCTATCTGCTATTTTTCTGTAATAGTTGTTATTTTCTACAACACTGAACTCTTTTCCGATAACATCTTCATACTTAACTTTCGCATTTTCATCAAAGCCTAATGCCTTTATCGTAGCTTTGTCAATTTCGTTATTCTTAGCAGTAAATAACACAACTTCATTATTGCTAGGATATTCAAAACTATCTTTAGATGATTTCACCACTTCATATTGATTCATAATTAGGTTCTTATCTTCTGGTAACACTCCAAAAATACTATCATTAAATGAAGTTTGTTCTTGTTTTACAGCAACTACTTCGCCTTTTGCATTTTTAGTTAGTGCTTGTAATTTATAACCTTCTGCAAAATCAATCGCAGAGTAATAATCCTTAGCGTTATTTTGAATATAGTTTATAAATGTTTCTCCATTCCCTAATGAATCAACTGAGTATAAATTTCTATGTACATCTCGACGCGATTTTGGTACCAATTCTGAGCCATTAGAGTCTTTTTCTGAATTGTCATCATCAACACTAAGACCAAAGTTTATCTGATTCGCACTTATCATAATTGGCATTGATGATAAATTTTCATTTTGCATCGTTTGAATATACTTATCCATTCCCGATGAAATAGCTAATACTAAACCTATACTAATAATCCCTATACTACTTGCAACAACAGTCATAAGCGTACGGAATTTTTTCGTAAGAAGATTTTTAAAACTAGATTTAATCGCACTACTAAATACCATGGCTGTTTTTTTCAAAACAAAGCCATCATCAGTAACCTCTTTAGCTACATAAGGATTTGTATCTTCTTGAATCTCACCATCTTTAACTCGTACTATTCTATCACTGTACTCTTTTGCAAGTTCTGGATTGTGCGTTACCATTATAACTAACTTCGTCTTACTAATTTCTTTAATAAGTTCCATAATCTGAACACTAGTCTTACTGTCTAGCGCTCCTGTAGGCTCATCAGCAAGAATAATCTTTGGATCAGTTACTAATGCACGAGCAATCGCAACCCTTTGCATCTGACCACCAGAAAGCTGATTAGGTTTTTTATAAAGATGCTCCGCTAATCCAACATCTTCCAGTACTTTTTTCGCTTTCTCATCATTTTCTGCATTCGAATGACCTGAGATAGATAAAGCTAATTTTACATTTTCAATAACACTTAAGTGAGAGATTAAATTATAACTTTGAAAGACAAAACCTATAGTACCATTTCTATAACTATCCCAATCTCTATCTTTAAATTCCTTAGTAGAGCGTCCCATAAGAGCCATATCACCCGATGTGTATTTATCCAAACCACCTATAATGTTTAATAGCGTCGTTTTTCCACTTCCACTAGCACCTAAAATCGAAACAAATTCATTTTCTCTAAAATGAATATTTACAGATTTTAGTACTTCTACTTCACTACCACCAGTATTATACTTCTTAACTATATTTTTAAGTTCTAACACTCTATGTCCTCCTAATTTATTATTAGACAAACTTAAACTTTTCTTTACATAAAACTTCTCGTGTATGTAATTATAGCATACAACATATCCCTATTAAAAGAATACTCTCTTCTAAGGATACGTGTATGCTATAACATTTATTTAATTACTACTTTTATATTTATTAACCAAGTAAAAAGGTAAAACTGTAGAGAAAATCGCAATAACAACTATTAAAACTAGCGCTACTGTTGAACTAAAGAATCCACTGATGAATATAACAACTCCACTAAAAGTCATATACAACGCGTAAGCTCTAACTACTTTTTGTTCATTAACACCTTTTTCTAAACCAAAAAGATTAAAATTGTATTTTCCCCAAAACTCTTTTTTAGGAAGATAGTTACCAAGTATAATAAGCACTATTCCGATAACAAACACTGTTAATTGTGGTACATTGAAATTATTATCTAAAGCATATGCTACTATGCCACCTTGAACTAGAACACTTATCAAAGGTATAATTCCCTTAGCTATTAGCGCACCTTTTTTCGGAGTTTTATCAAAATCAACTACTAGCGAAATTATGACCTGAACTATAGCAAAGAATATAGGAAGTTCGATAATCGCACGAGTTCTACTTACAAAATTATCCGGCTCTCCGCTAACATTGAAGTGCACAGCTATTTGTTCAGGTAATGCATCATAATAATAAACTCCTATTAATATCGGCAATAAACAAATAGCAACACTTAGAAACAAACTTTTTTTATCTACTCTCATTGTCTTTTCCTCCTAAACCATAGATCCAAACCAGAACTTCCTCGAATACACTGGAGTTTAATTCATAGTATATGAAATTCTTATGTCTAGATTCTAATATTAAACCTGCTTTTTTTAATTGTGTTAGATGATACGATACAGTAGCACCAGATAGATTAAATTCCGAAGCTAATTCTCCAGCGCTTTTCTTATCTTCTTTCAACATTTCTAGTATATTTCTTCTTACTGGATCAGATATCGCTTTTAAAGTTTCACTCATCCCATTTTTATCACCCCTTTAAAGATTTGAATTGCAATTCTATTTAGATATCTTTCTAAATAGATTATAACTCTACTTTATATTTAAGTCAATAACTATTTAGAAAAATTTCTAAATAGTTATTATAATTTGTTTAACACACCCTGTTAACTGTACTACAAATTAAAATATTTTTATAATCGTATTTTTAATAAATATAATAATATTTATTTCTATAATTATTAATTTAATGTTCTTTTTCAAAACTACAATCTTTATCAATCAACTTTTCATTCAATATTTTCATATTATTTTGACTATCTAGTTTTAAACAGATGATTATTATTATTTAATATATTTTCTGTATCATATTTCTATTGCTGTTGACAAAATTTGCTATTCTGTTAAAATAAAAAATGTAAACGTTATCTTTTTTGAGCTGTATATTTCCCTTAACTTTATATTTTAGCTAAATACTAGATACTCTTAATTTTTAATTTAATACAATATTCTAATCTAATATTCAGCTAAAATATAAAAAAATTAAAAGGAGATTTATTATGAAATTAGCACTATTTAACTTGAGAGAAGATGAAAGACCATTTGTTGACGCATGGTTAAAAGAACATCCAGAGGTGGAAGTTGATCTACACGAAGGGGAGCTTCAAGCAGAAACAAAACACCTATTAGAAGGAAAACAAGGGGCAGTAATGTTCCAAAATAGACCATTCGCAAAAGAAGTTTATGATTACGCTAAAGAGCAAGGTGTAAAAGTTATCGCAAACAGAATGGCTGGATTTGATATTTACGATATTAAATACATGCGTGAGTTAGGAATTAGTATGACAAACGTTCCACGATACTCACCTAATGCAATTGCAGAGCACGTTGTGACAACTGTTTTATACATAAGCAGAAATATTAGAAAAATTTTAAATAACGTTGAAAAACATGATTTCACATGGAATAAAAATATTATTTCTAGAGAGCTACAAACTCTTACTGTAGGTGTCCTTGGAACAGGGAACATTGGACGTCAAGCAGCAACTTTATTCAAAGGATTAGGTTGTAAAGTTATTGGTTATGACTTATACCCTTCTGATGCAGCTCGTGAAGTATTAACGTATGTTGATACTATCGATGAATTATTAGCTCAATCTGACGTTGTGACACTTCACGTTCCAGCTACAAAAGAATACACACATATGGTAAATGACGAATTCTTTAGTAAAATGAAAGATGGATCTATCTTCGCTAACGCTGCTCGTGGTATTCTAGTTGATACTAAAGCTGTTATTCGTGCTTTAGACAGCGGAAAATTATTAGGAGCTAGTCTTGATGTATACGAAAATGAAGGAAATTATGTTCCAAAAGACTTCTCTAATAAAAAGTTTGACGACAAATTAATGCAGGAATTAATTGACAGAGATAATATCGTCTACACACCACACACTGCCTTCTACACTGAAACAGCAGTTAAAAACCTTGTAGAAGGAGCTTTAAATGCTGCAGTAGAAGTAATAACTACTGGAGATTCTCCTAATATTGTTAATAGATAATATAGAAATTAAAAATCACTGCAGATCCTATAACACGAATCTAAATTGATTTTGTAATATTTAAACATACCACTCTCTATACGAGGAGAGACCAGAAACTGAGTTCTTAAATTTATGCTTCTAGTCTCTCCTCTTCCTTATTTTTTATCATATTCCAACTTATAAATTTTATAATTTTATTATTTTGTAAATACCATTATTTGTTAGTTTGCATATACTACATATTTTTATTTATTCTTTAAATTTCAGCTTTTTAAAATGTATATACATATAAAAGAATAAGAATATATTATTTCAACTTAATATTTACATCCTTGACGAACGCTTACAATATGATAAAATAAAAATATAAACAGTTAATAAGATAATTTTATCATTAAAATATTTTGGTATAATTAATATTATTTAATTTCTTTTCAATTATACTATTTGTTGCATTTGATATTAATTATTACTGAAGTATCTATATTGTGGGAATAATTCAAATTAAATAAATTAACCAATATTTCAAGAGTTAACCATTTTCCCAAACAATATGTGGTATTATTACATGAGTTAATAGGTAATGGAGATATATCTATATATCTCATACAATCAATTTGGTTGTTCTTAAAACTGCGGAAGACTCTTTCAGCTTCCATTTTAACGACTATAATACTATAGTCATATATTTCCTTTTGATTGTTAAATTTATTTAACAATAAACTTTTAATTTAATGTCGGAAGAAATTCCGATCAATACTACAAAATAACAATTTACCCTAAATTTTATTTTGTGTTCATATAACGAAAAGCGGTCCATTACGGGCCACTTTTTGTTTTTACTTTATATTTTCTTATATTTTTGAAATTACAAAGAAATATATATAAAAAGAAGAAATAGGATTTCCTCCTACTTCTTCTTTAATTTTATATTAGTCGATTACAGAAACTTTTAAGAAGTTTGTAGTTCCAGCGTTACTTACTGAAGTGTTGATACCACCAGTAATTACGATAGCATCTCCAACTTTAGCATATCCTGAAGATTTAGCAATTTTCGCTGCTGTTACTAACATTTCATCTGTAGATTTAGCTTGTTCTGAGATTTGAGCATCAACTCCCCATACTAAGCTTAATCCACGAGCAACTTTAGCACTTGGAGTTACAGCTAAAATAGACGCGTTTGGACGGTATTTAGAAATTAATCTAGCTGTTTTTCCTAATTCAGTGTAAGTTACGATTGTGTGTAAGTCTAAGTTTAGAGCTGTGTATCCTACAGATACCCCAATTGCGTTTGTAATATCTTTAGATACAACTTTCTTAGAACGTTCTTTTAAGATACGAGAGTAATCTTGCATTTCTTCAGTACGTTTAGCAATTGTAGCCATAGTACGAACTGATTCGATTGGGTAAGCACCCGCTGCAGATTCTCCTGATAACATGATTGCATCTGTTCCATCGTAAATTGCGTTAGCTACGTCAGATACTTCGGCACGTGTTGGACGTGGATTTTTTTGCATTGAGTCTAACATTTGAGTAGCTGTAATTACGAATTTACCAGCTTCGTTACATTTAGCAATGATATCTTTTTGCATAATTGGTACTTCTTCAGCTGGTACTTCAACCCCAAGGTCTCCACGAGCGATCATAATACCATCAGATACTGAGATAATTTCATCGATGTTATCGATAGCTTCTTGACATTCGATTTTAGGGATGATTTGAACGTGTTCACATCCTTCTTCTTTAAGAATACGTCTAACTTCTAGTACGTTTTCTTTTGTACGAACGAATGAAGCAGCAACGAAGTCGATATCTTGTTTACATCCGAAACGAATATCCTCTTCATCTTTTGGAGTAATACCTGGTAATTTTGTAGATACACCTGGTACGTTAACTCCTTTTTTGTTTTTAAGTACTCCACCGTTTTGAATAGTAGTGTAGATTAATCCACCTTCAGCATCAACTTTGTTTACAGTTAATCCGATTAATCCGTCGTCAAGTAAGATTGTATCTCCAGCTTTAACGTCGTGTACTAGTTCACCATAAGTGATTGAGAATTTTTCTGTTGTTCCAAGAACTTCTGTCATAGAAACGATAACGTCTTTTCCAGTTTCTAACATGATTGCATCATTTTCCATGTTGTGAGTTCTAATTTCAGGACCTTTAGTATCTAAAAGGATAGCTAAATTAGTTCCTGTAGCTTCTCTAACTTCTTTGATTGTTTGAATTCTTGCACCGTGCTCTGCGTAGTCACCGTGTGAGAAGTTAAGACGACAAACGTTCATCCCTAACTCTACCATTTGAGTTAATGTTTCTTTAGCTTCAGACTTAGGTCCAATAGTACAAATAATTTTTGTTTTTTTCTGTATCATAATATACCTCTTAATTTTTAATCTTTTATTATTTTAACTTATTTCCAATAAATTTTCAAATACTTTCCTAAAAAATAGTTGTTTTTAAGAATGAAAACGTTTTTCAAGGCTAGATTGAAAGTTGTTTAGACACTTCATAGATATTTAAATCTACATTGTGAACATCACCAAATACATCTTCAAATTTAGTACTTACAAGTTTATTATTTTGGATACCTACAGCACGCCCTGATTTACCAGCTAATAATAATTGAACAGCATAGTTACCTAATCTTGAAGCTAATACTCTGTCTTGAGCTGATGGAGTTCCACCACGTTGGATGTGTCCTAGAATAGTAGCTCTTACTTCTTCTCCAGTACGTTCTTTTAATTCTTTAGCTAATTCTTGTCCACCCATAACACCTTCTGCTAGAACGATGATTGAGTGTTTTTTACCACGATCTTCCCCTGCTTTAATACGAGCAACTACTTCTTCGATATCTTCTTTTTTCTCAGGGATTAGAAGACTTTCACTTCCTCCAGCAATACCAGCAAATAATGCTAAGTCTCCTGCGTTACGTCCCATAACTTCGATAATAAATGCACGCTCGTGACTTGATGCAGTATCACGAACTTTGTCAATTGCGTCTACGATAGTGTTAAGTGCAGTATCGAATCCAATTGTGAAGTCAGTACAGCAGATATCGTTATCGATTGTTCCTGGTACACCGATAGTTTTAATGTTCATTTCATTACTTAAAGCCATAGCTCCACGGTATGAACCATCTCCACCGATTACTACTAGTCCGTCAATTCCTAGAGCTTCTAAGTTTTTAATAGCACCTTTTCTAACTTCTGGGTTAGCGAATTCTGGTAGACGAGCTGAGTATAGCATTGTTCCACCACGGTTAATGATGTTACCAACATCCCCAACTTCAAGTTTTTTAATGTTGTTTTCTACTAATCCTTTGTAACCTTGATATACTCCATAAACTTCTAATCCATTGTAGATTGCTGTTCTTACAACAGCACGCACAGCTGCGTTCATTCCCGGTGCATCTCCACCACTAGTTAAAACTGCGATTTTTTTCATGTAGTCTTACCTTCCTCATAATTTATTATTAATTATTTTTAAATTTACCTATCAACAATATCATATTTCTAGGATTTTTTCTAGTAAAAACAGAATTTTGTTTTGTTTTTGTTCGATTATTTTTGTTTTTTTATTTATATGAGATTTTTATGCGTTTTCCAGGGAATTCTTCCAAAAATTTCTGAACAAATTCTTGTTCGTTATTGATTGTTATTGTTTTTCCTTTTGTAGAATCATTATCAAGTAAAGCTATTACTTTAGCTTCTCCATTATCGATTTGATATTTTCTTAAAAGTTCTAATATCTCTTCATCAATGATTGTATAAATAATTTTTATATTACTTAAGCAGTACTCTCTATAATTTCTTAAACTAGCGATTTTTTCTAAGATATATTGCTCTCTGCCATTACGAAGTTGTTTTTTCAAGGTCATAACAGCAAAACCACCTACTTTTATAAATACATTAGCATACTTAAATACACTTGGAAAAACAGTGACATCATAATCATTTTTCCCATCATTAACGGTCAGAAATGCCATAGAATCACCATTCTTTGTTCGAATTTCTTTTCTAGTGATTATCTCCACATAACTATCACTCACTTCTCCACCGACATACTGCAATGGTAAATACGAGTATTTCTCTTTTTCTACTTGGACTGGATGTTTTAAGAAATATGTCCCAGTAACTTCTTTTTCCATTTGGATTCTTTCTGTGATTGAATAATCTTCTACCTCTTCTACCTTTAATGTTAGGCCACTCTCAGCAGACAACGCAACACGTACATTGTTTATAAACTGTCTATTATCTGAATAATAGTCATTTACCTTTTTCATCAAAGTAGCTCGATTATAACCAAAAGTATCTAAAGCTCCTGCTTTAACTAATGAAATTGCGGCCTGATGGTCAACCTTCTTATTCATTCGTTTTAAAAAATCATCGATATCTAAATACGGTCCGAAATTGATTCTGTCTTGAACTATCTCATAACCACTTCTATAACCAACATTTTTTATCGCGGTTAATGCAAATACTATATCATTTTTGAATACTCTAAAGTTTGATAAACTTCTATTAACATCAGGTTTTACAAGATTAATTCCTAGATTCATAAGCTCTTGTTTATACTCATTAATCTTCTTCTCACTGCTTATTACGTTATTTAATAAGGCTGTCATAAAATACTTAGTATAGTAAACTTTTAAATACGCTAAGCGATAAGCTAACATACTATAAACAACAGCATGACTCTTATTAAAACCATAATTCGCAAAGGTAACGATAAGATCAAACAGTTTCTCGGCGACTTTTATGTCATAACCAGCAGCAACACTTTTTTCTATGAAGATTCGCCCATAATATTCAAGGTCTTCTTTTTTCTTCTTACTTACCGCTCTTCTCATATTATCCGCTTCATTAAGACTCATATGAGCAAAGTTCACCGCAATTAGCATAATTTGCTCTTGGTAGACTATTACCCCATAAGTATCTTTTAATATTTTTTCTAAATGAGGGTGTGGGTATACTACTTGCTCTTCTTTATTTTTTCTACGTACATAGACCTCTATCTGAGCCATTGGCCCCGGTCTATAAAGAGCATTCATCGCAACAATATCGTTGAATTCAGTAGGTTTTAATAGATTTAGCTTCTCTTTCATCCCACTTGATTCAAACTGGAAGATACCTTCTGTCTTACCTTTTGCAAATAGTTCATAGACCTTCGGATCTTGATAGTTTATTTTTGTTATATCAAATGTCGGGTTCTCTTTTCTAATTTCTTCAACAATACTTGATACCATAGTTAGATATCTAATACCTAAAAAATCTATTTTTAATAAACCTACACTCTCTACGTCGTCCATCGTCCACTGTGTTAAGTACTTCGTCATATTCGATTCAGCAAGTGGAGCATAATTAACGAGTGGCTTATCATCACTTATTACTATCCCAGCTGCGTGAACAGATGGATTCTTCGGTAAATTCTCTAAACTCAGCGCTATACTGAACCAACGTTTATTAATATTACTCTGATTAATAAAACTTCTAAGAGCTTCTGAAATTTCATAGCACTCTTTTAAAGTTCTAGTAGAACTAATATTACTACTAATAAATTTCAATGTCTGCTCATCGAATTGTAGTATTCTTGCCGCTTCTCTAGCAGCACTTTTCGATTGGAATGTTGTAAAAGTAATAATCTGTGCGACTTTATCCGAGCCATACTTTTCTTCTACATATTTTATAACTTCATCACGTCTAGTATCTTGGAAGTCTATATCTATATCCGGCATAGATATACGTTCTTTATTTAAAAATCTTTCAAACAGTAGATTATATTCCAACGGATCCGCTTCTGTTATATCTAGTAAATAACATACTAAACTCCCAGCGGCACTACCACGTCCTGCTCCTACTAAAATCCCATTATCTTTGGCGTATTTTACAAAGTCATGTACTATTAAGAAATAGTCGTTGAAGCCCATTTCATCAATAATCTTCAGCTCATAGCCATAACGTTTTTGATACTGATATACATCTTTGCCTACTAACTTTTCCTTAACACCTTTTTGAACTAAGTAATACAAGTACTCTTTAGAAGATAACTTTTCGAATATCTCTTCTTTTTCTCCGTAGATATACTTAGGCAAATGATATCCCGAAAAATTCAATTCATATTTACAGCTATCTATTATTAATTTTTGATTGGCAAATGACTTTTCAAAAATAATGTGTAATTCTTCATCACCAAGAGCTAAAATCTCTTCAAAATCCTTTTGTTCTCTGACAAAGTCTTCTCCTGAGATAGTCGTAAGTTCCTGTATATTAAGTTTTTTGTTATCGCGAATAGCACGGCTAACAATGACTTGCTGGTAGTGCTCTTTATTTAAATAATAACTTGACCTTGTGTAGACAATATTATCGTAATCACTATAGATACTAACCTGGAAACTCTCATTAAAACCGAAATAAAAATCATACTTACTTAGTAAATTTTTTAAATAAGAAAATTCCATGCTATCCCTAAGTTCATCAACAACAATCAAGACAAAGTCTTCTCTATAATCGATCATGTCATTAGAAAAATCTTCAACAGTCCACTCTTCTCCGTTCATAAACTTCGTTGAAATCTCTAATAATTTATAAAACATCTTCTCCGTCTTACAAAGTAAATTGAATTTTAAAAGCCCTATACCGTATCCTAAGTTAACTTCTAGACCTTGAATTAAGTTTACTCCTGCTTTTTTAGAAGCTTTATACGCTTTAATAGCACCGTACATATTTGGATCTACTATAACAACTGAATTTTGATTATCTTTCACCAGTTTTGAAAATAGACTCTCGTACTTAATTGTACTATTCAATAAGTCATATGCACTATGTACTTGCATATTGTAATACATACTAATATCCTCCTTTCTTCGTTATTTTTATACCATCTATAAGATATTATCCGCAAAGTGGATTATATTCATCCTCATCTGAAGAACAACCCATATTTTCTCCATGGTTTTTGCTCGCTTCATTGAAATAACGATATACTCTCTTGTTATCATCACCCATAAAGTAAATTGGATTAAACTGCGTATATTTCATATTTCCATCTTCATCTAAAAGATTTTCACACACTACTCTACGTTTTATAGATGCTACAAAATTTGTATATTTCCCATACTCTGAGATATTTTCAACTTTACACTCAAGTGACAATATACATTCATCCATAATCGGAGCATCAATATATTTTGCTGGATCATATGTCATATCAGCCATACCAATTTTATTCTGACCTGAATGGAAACCAGCAATCTCAACCTTACTAAGTATTTGTTGACACGGTACGTTAACAGTGAACTCTCCATATTCTTTAATATTATCTACCGCATTACTATCTGTTGTAAGGCCAACTGTAATCATATCACCTAATGAATATGATGAACTACACGCTGTCACATTGTACTTCCATTTTTTATCCTTATAACCTATTAATATTACAGGAAATCCGTAATATAACTTACTGGTTTTAGTTTCTAATTTCATCTTCTTCTGTCCTTTTTCTTATTTTCCTTTTATATTTAACCTTCCCTATTTTATCTTTTCGCTATAAAAGCCAATGTCTTTTCATCTGAATTTTTTTCGTTATATTCAAAACCATCAAATTTGATCTGTTTCATTTCGTCTACCGAAGAAACTTTATTTTTTACAAGCTCAGTTAAGAACTTACCTCTAGCTTTTTTCGATATTGTAGAGTGGACTTTTAACACTCCTTCTTTTTCTTCCATAAAGCTAATTCTAGTAAACCTATCCCTCTGTTCTTTTGAAAATACCTCTTCAAATTCACTAGAAAGTAATGACACGATTAATTCTTCATCCTTAATACTCTTATCATAATCTTCACGCCAGAAATTTTTCAATGACTGATTTGCGATTTTTATATTTTGTAAAAAGTCTAATCTATGCTCTTGGATTAAATCGTAAGCACCTATTACGCCATATAAAGATGTTGTAATAAATACATTTTCTTTTATATATTTTTTATCCGTCTCATCAAAATCAGCACGAGCTATATTTCTATACATTAGACCATTAAATAGCTCTAACGCCTCAAAACTTTTTGCTGTTTTGTTATTTATTTTTTCCCAACGAGAAAATTCTTCCACAGCCTTTTCTTCTTTGATTTTGTAGGCTTTCGCCAAGTCTTCTATACTTAATTTAGCTATTTGGCTTACTATTTCAGTACTTTTGTCACTTAGACATACTGTATCATTTGGAATAGCTTTCTTATTTAATTCTTTGGCTGTTGGTATTAAGATTTTCATTATTATTCCTCTTCTTCTGGTAACTCTAAGAAGCTATTTTCGATTAAACTTTCTACTTCCATTAGTACAAAGTTGTACTCTGTTGCTTCTATAGCTGGATCGATAATTAATGTGTTAAAGTACCCTACTACGAAATCACGGTTAGCAATCTCTAGTTTGAACATATATTCACTGATTTCATCTACTAAAAATGCTGTTTCTTTAAGTACTTTATCTTCATAAGTGTTAGCATAGTGAACTGTTTCTAAAAGTCTGCGAATTTCTAAGTCTGCGTGCTCTTTAGCAAAGCGATCACGAATGTGTTTTGCAAGTTCCTCAGCTTTAAGGTCTTCTGTGTTAATATTTTCTTTTTTTAGTACGTCTTTCTCTTCTAATTTTGCTAATAATGCTGTTAAAGATTGGTGTAATGTTTTCATTTAATTTTCTCCTATATTTACAATAAATTTTTTAAAACTTCTTCTATATATTTTATAAGAAAAACTTGAAAAACGCTAATAATACGCTACATACACAACTACGCTAGATTTCAAAGAAAACTATATTATCTACTGTTATTTTATTATTGTAGTAGAACTGATCAGACCTAAAAACTACTACTGAAAATTATCACATAAATAAATACATTTCTCACTTTTTATTGTTTTGACAACGCTTTCTTTAAATGTTATAATATAAGTAAGATATAATATATTTTACTATACATTTAACATTATTATAAGATAGATTTGCTATAAAAAAAAATTTATTATCAACAAATTAAAATAATCTAAAAAATTATGGAATTAATTAGGGAGCTTTAACTATAAGTTAATTTCAGGAATTTTAAAAAGGGGGATTTTATATGAGCAATGATGATAGATTAAAAACAACAATAATAATATTATTAGTAATTCTGATTTTAACGATATTTTTTTGCACAATAGCTATAATTGAAAAATTAGACTTGGTCCAACACACTCCAAGTCTTGTGAGAATTGTAGGATAAACGATGTCCTTAAAGCACTTAAAAACGCAGATAAAACATAATTTTTGTCTGCGCTTTTATTATAAAAGATGGTATAATATTAACGAAATAATTATTCGAGGTGAAGTATGAAAAAATATGTAATGGCAATTGATCAAGGCACTACAAGTTCTAGAGCGATAATATTCAATAAAAAAGCAGAAATAATAACAAGTAGCCAAAAGGAATTCCCCCAAATTTTCCCTAAGTCTGGTTGGGTTGAACACGATGCTAATGCAATCTGGAATTCAGTACAATCAGTCATTGCAGAAGCATTCATCGAAAGTGGTATAAAACCGAATCAAATAGATAGCATTGGAATTACAAACCAACGTGAAACTACCGTTATTTGGGATAGAGAAACTGGACTACCTATTTATAATGCAATAGTTTGGCAAAGTAGACAAAGTGCTGATATAGCTAATAAACTAGTTAGTGATGGTTATAAAGATATGATTCATCAGAAAACTGGTTTAGTCGTCGATGCCTATTTCTCTGCTACTAAAATACGTTGGATATTAGATAATGTCCCTGGAGCACAACAACGTGCCGAAAATGGTGAGCTACTATTTGGAACTATCGATACATGGCTAGTTTGGAAGCTTACAGGTGGAAAAACTCACGTTACCGACTATACAAACGCAGCGAGAACAATGTTATTTAATATTAAAGATTTAACTTGGGATAAAGAAATATTAGAAATTCTAAATATTCCAGAATCTTTATTGCCAGAAGTTAGATCAAACTCTGAGGTGTACGGAAAAACTACAGATTATCATTTTTATGGTGGCGAAGTAACAATAAGTGGACTAGCTGGAGACCAACAAGCAGCGCTTTTCGGGCAACTTGCCTTCGATAAAGGAATGATAAAAAACACATACGGCACAGGTTCATTCATTATCATGAACACAGGTGAAACTATGGAACTTTCAAAAAATAATCTATTAACTACTATAGGTTTTGGAATTAATGGAAAAGTTTATTATGCTTTAGAGGGATCAATTTTTATCGCTGGAAGTGCAGTTCAGTGGTTAAGAGATGGATTACGTTTAATTAAAAAGTCATCAGAAACACAAGCATTAGCTTACAATTCTAAAAGCAATAACGAAGTATATCTAGTGCCCGCCTTTACAGGACTAGGTGCCCCATATTGGAATCCAGATGCTCGTGGAACTATCTTCGGTTTAACACGTGCTACTACTAAGGAAGATCTAGTAAAGGCTACATTGCAGTCAATCGCCTATCAAGTACGAGATATTATCGATACTATGAAAATCGATGCTAAGGTAGAAATTCCTCTTCTTAAAGTCGACGGCGGTGCTGCAAACAACGATTATCTCCTAGAATTTCAAGCAAACATCCTGGGTGTTAAAGTAGCTCGTGCAGAAAACTTAGAAACTACAGCTCTAGGTGCTGCATTCTTAGCGGGACTAGCTACTGGATACTGGGAAAGCTTAGATGAGCTTAAGAATCTAAACACTGCAGGAAAACTATTTGTTCCTACTATGGAAAAAGAAGAACGAGAGAAACTTTACAAAGGCTGGAAACGTGCAGTAAAAGCTACGCAAATTTTTGCGGAAGAATAGTTACCAATAAAATAAAAGCTAAGAATTATAAATTTTACAGAAATTTATTTCTTAGCTTTTTTTATAAATATAACTTTAACTACACCTATGAATAACCTAGCCAATTTCTTGAAATAACATTTTCACAGTGCTATAATTAAAGTTATAGGTGAAAACGTTTGCCTTAAATTGTTAAACTAACCAAGTTATGATTTTTATAGAAGAGGTGGTTTTATGAAGATAAATAATTTTACAAAATGCACACTAGCTGTTGCATTAGGCTTTGGCCTTAACTCTCTTACTGTTGCAGAAGCAGCAGATAACAATGTGGAAAGTCCAGCAAGCGATAAGATAAACAAAAGTTTTATCGAACAGTTTCCTTTCGCTGAAAAATTCACAGATAAGGATGGAATTACAGCCGTAAGAATGAAGAGTCCTGACGTACCTTTAGTTAACAAAGAAAAGGGTTATTCTAGAGAAATCGTTAGGGTTATTAATTATAAACAGGGAACAGATAAAACTGTAATTAACAGAATTTATCAATATGTTAGATTCTACGGCGCACCTGTACACGAGATTCCAAAAGACTCTCCAGTTAATGATGTGCCAGAATACAATGGTGGGGCTAATCCTATCGATCCACCTATTTTGGAAAAATCGGAATATAACGGTGGGGCTAATCCTATTGACCCACCTGTTTTGGAAAAACCGGAATATAACGGTGGGGCTAATCCTATCGATCCACCCGTTTTTGAAAAACCAGAACTAAAAGTTCCAAATACTCCGGAAAAACCAAAAACACCAGGAATATCTACACCAGAAAAACCAAAAGCAGATACTCCTAGCAATTTACCTAAACCAAATCCAAAAGAGAACAATCCACAAAATAACAATAAAGTTCTCCCAAATACAGGTTTAGAAACAAGTTCAAGCATGACCATTATCGGAACTTTAGCTTTATCAATTATCGGACTTACAATTTTAAAACGAAGAAATAATTAATAATTCTTTTTTACTCAATATCAGAAAAGAAGATTATAAGATAGCCTCATCGCCTTTGATGAATCTCATTCTTATAATCTTCTTTTAATATTCTTATCCTAATAACTCTTCGTATATTTTTTTATCTAAATCTTTAAACACATTGAATACTACTTTTAAATCAGCAGCAGGGTTTTCTCTAAAGAATTTCTTAATCTCAGCTACCGCTATTTCAGCAGCAAGATCATTTGGAAATCTAAATTCTCCCGTACTTAAACAGCAAAAAGCAATGCTCTCAAGATTATTCTCCAAAGCAAGTTTTAAACAATTTCTATAAGATAATGCGAGTAATTCCTTATCATCGTCTTCAACAACACGATATATTATTGGTCCAACTGTATGAATAACATGTTTAGCTGGTAAGTTATAGCCAGCTGTTATCTTAGCTTGCCCTGTTTTTTCAAAACTTCCTTGCTCTTTTATTATTTCATCACATTCTTTTCTAAGTTGTAATCCTGCTTGCGTGTGAATAGCATTATCGATACATCTGTGTAGCGGAATTAAACATCCTAATAGAGCTTTGTTCGCAGCATTAACTATAGCATCTACTTCCAATGTAGTAATATCACCTTGCCAAAGGTAAATATTCTTATCAATTTCAGTTAAATCTTCTAATCTTGTTATTCCTTTAGCACTTAGAACCTCTTGCAAATATTCATCTTGAACTTCATAAAATTCACTCGGTAACTCCGAAACTTTCCACGTGTTCATTAATGATCTAAATAAATCTCGCTTTTCTTGTTCCGTCTCCGGTATTTCTATTTCTGAATTTAGTGTTTTTATTAAATAATCTAGTTTTTCCATAATCTAAATACTTCCTCCATGTCACTTATTATTATATACCTTACTTAAACATGTGTCTATAATTGAGACATGCTATAATTTTTTCAGAGGTTAACGAAAAAGCTCCAGATTTGTAAATAAGTTCGTATGAGAACTCTTAGCACCACTGATTTATTAATAAAAATACGACTTCAAAAATTAGAGAATACACTCTAACTTTTGAAGTCGATATATTTTATCTTATTTTTGTCTACGACGTTTTACGTAAACAGTTAGTCCTACTAAAGCTAGAACTGCAATTCCAGCATAAGCTGTTGCATTATTATCTAATCCTGTTTTTGGTAATAATGAATTAGATTTTGAAACTTTTCCGAAATCTTCATCTACATTAAATGTGTTTTCTTTCTTAGTTTCTTTTCCAACAAAACCACCTAGGATATCTTTGATTGATTTTTTAGAAACTTTTTTCTCCGCTTCTTTCAACGCTTCTAATGCTTTATCTACTTCTTCTTGAGTAGCTGTTGCTGAAGCTAATAGTTCTTGTGCTTTTTGAACTGCATCTAGATAAGCTTTCTTATCTTCCGCACTTGCACTTTCAAAACTATCTTTCTCTTTAACTTCTGCTAAATGACCTAGTTGTTCATTTAGTTTTTTCTTATCTACTTTTGGTGCTTCAGGTTGCGGTTTGTTTCCTTCTTCTTTCTTAGGTTCTTCAGTTGTTGGTTTCGGCTCTTCTTTCTTAGGAGTTTCAGTCGCTGGTTTTGGTTCCTCTTTCTTAGGTTCTTCAACCGCTGGCTTCGGAGCTTCTACTTCTTTACCATCAAGAGCATTTTCAGCCTGTTGTAATTTTTCTAGCACAGCTGTAACTTCTTCTACAGTTGCATCTTTGTTATCAAGAACTGCTGTCGCTTCTTTTATAGCATTTACGAAGTTATCTTTTTTATCTTGTCCTGAATTTTTGAATTTAACCTCAGTTTGAAGTTTTTCAGTTTCTTTTAATTTTTCAATTAATTTAGCTTTGTCTACTTCTTTTTTCACTTCTGGTTGTTGTGAATTAGCTAATGTTACTTTAGCTGCGTTTAGGCTTGCTACCGCACTGTTTACTTCTTCTTGAGTTGCATTTTCGTTTTCAAGAACTTTCTTAGCTGCCTCTAATGCTTTGTTATATGCATCTTTAGCCTCGATAGTTGCATTTTTGTACTCTTTAGTTTCATCTAACGCTTTGTCCGCTTCTATTGCTTTTTGAAGCTCTGCTTTATTCACTTCTGCTTTTTTCTCTACTGGGGCATCTTTTGGAGTCAATGCTACGAAGTTACTGAAGCTATCAGTAGTAAATGTTAGCTTACCATCTGCATAATTAACACTGCTTACAGCTGTTAATTTTCCATCTTTTTCGTGGAAGAAACGCTCTGGAGCTTTCGCTAAATCTAAAGTTACACTTCTATCACCAGGAACTTTAACTTCTTTTCCTGTTGCATCTACAATATGAATGTTAAAGTATTCAACATCATATTTGCTTAAGTCTACATTACCTTCTGTTAATTGTTTTTGGATATTTGTTTTCTCTTCTGCAGTTGGTTCTGTTACAACAAGTTTGTAATTATTGTAAAGTTTTTTCTCAGTGAAATCCACTGTACCTTGTGCTTTAGAGTTCTCTGTAGTTCCTACACTTGCTACTTTTTCTGCAATATTTAGAACAACTTGTTTCTTATTGTGTCCATCTTTTACTACTAATTCAAAATTATTTTCCGCTGGAGTATATCCTTCAGGTGTTACTATTTGAATTGTGTATGTTCCATTTTCTAAGTTTTTCTGGAAGGCATTTTTTCCATATAAACTTGCTGGAAGTGATATTTTAGTACCATCTTGGGCTACTGCATAAACTTTTGTTCCTGCTGGAACTGGTTTATCAAAGCTGATTTCTGTGGCATTTCTGCTGATTTCATCTACTCTAAATTCAACCTCTTTTGTTGGTTTATCTTTAGTTATTTCGAAGTCAACTTTTGATGGTGTAAGTAGTTTGTACTCTCCATCAACCATAACTACTTCCACAGTATATTTACCGAATGGTAATGCTTGATATGTACGTTTGTTTCTAGAGAAATCTTCCCCTACGATTTCACCTTTTTCATTAGTGATCTTGTAACGCAAGCGACGTGAATTGTTTCCAGTTCCATCACCTTTTTTAACTTCTACTTCAAGACTTCCTTTACCATTACCTTCAACATTTGATAAGTTAATACTGTCTTTGTTATCTGCAAAGTCTTTTACTTCAAAAGTAAGATCTTTTAATTCTACACCTTCTGGAATTGTATAACTTCCATCTTCATTTGCCGCAATAGTATTTTTACCATAGCTTAATTTTTTGTAGAATACTCCACTTCCATCTTCTAATACTGGATATGGTGTGAATTTACGAGTTGCTTCATCGTAGTAACCACCGTTAGCACCCGTGATTTTCGGAGCTTTTCTATCGATTACTACATTGAATGTTGTTTCTTGCATATCTGCACCACTTACTGCTGCACTATAAGAAACTACATATTGATACTCACCGTCTGGAAGAGGGTTACCGTTATTGTCAACACCTTTCCAGTTTGTCATAGTTAATGATGTGTATTTTTTACTTGTGTTGTTGTAGAAGTTTTTGTTACCAGAACCATTACCATTTTGGTAAAGTGGGTTCTTACGTTCTACATCGTCTTTAGCATATACTGAAAGTTTTAGGTTCTCGAAGTTTCGGTAGAATACCCCTCTCATTCCTATTTCATCATAATTCTCATCACCGTTTGGCGAGAAGAAAATTTTATCAGTAAAGAATCTCTCACCAGTAACAGGATTTACATACGCTCCCGCTAGTGTTCTCTTGTCTTTTTTATCTTCTTTATAAGTTGTTAACACTCCTGTGAAGTTCATTTCTGTTAATGAATCCCAGTTATTAGGGTTAGAAGTATAACCATACTCATATGTTGGTTTTTCTCCATTTTTCATAGAATAAATTGGTTTTTCTAATACTGGTAGATTTTGGAACTGACCTTTAAATCCTACGAATGGAATGTTTGCTTTTAATGCACTTTCTTCATCATAGAAAGTTACAAATCCTTCTAGATAATATCCATTAGTAAATACTTTTTCTAGTTCTCCTTTGAAGTCCGTAGCATCAACTGTGATTTCTACTTCTTTTTCACCTTTTGCAGGAACTTCAACTGAAGCCCAAGCAGTCGTCAATAACTTCTTAGGTGTCATTGTCAGTCTTCCACTCCAGTCAGCACCAGCATCTTCACCATAATAGTTATCAGTAGTTAAGTGAGCTGCATATTGTAAGTTTTGAGCTTTGTCTGATAGATTATGTAATACTAATTTAAAAGTAAATTTATCGCCAACATTTCCTAAAGAAACACTTCCGTAGTTGTTTTCTCCAGTTACATAAAGATCTCCATATGCTGCTTTATTAGCATCGATTAGACCTGCACCTTGAAGACGTGGTGATCTATATGCTGTTGTGTATCCATCAGAATATACCTGTGGATTGGCCGTACTCATGATTAATCTCTTCGCTAAGCCTTGAATTTCTTCTGCACTTAAGTTCGGGAATCTTTCTGATAATACTTGTTTCACAAGAGTTATAGCTCCCGCAACGTGTGGTGAAGCCATACTTGTTCCACTATCTAGACCATATCTTCCATCATTATAAGATGATAAGATATCTCCTCCTGGTGCTGTTACGTCAGGTTTTAAGTATCCATCAACACTCATTCCCCAACCAGTAGATTCATCAAATTCACCTTTTTTAGGATTATCTTGTTTATCCCAAGTACCATTAAATGTTATTTTATATTCCCCTTCATGTGCAGAAAGTTCATTACCGAATTTGTAGTAAGTTGTAACTACAGGGAAATCTTTATCTTGTCCATTTAATGTCAGGTTGTAAATAGTATCTCCTTCATTGAAGTAGATTACCGCTCCAGCTGCCCCGTATTGTTTAGCTAGTTTAACTTTTTCTTCAAAGCTATTACCACCACGTTGGATAAGGGCGATTTTTCCAGTTAAATCTTTATCAGCGTAGTTCTCAGCTTTACCAACTCCAACATACACATAGTCGTATGCTCTCTTCTCGAATTGTTTAGTATAGCTGAAAATTGGCATTTTCCCATTATCAAAGTCAGCGTTGTCTTTAAGCTGCTCGATATTCGCCACTTCTCTGTTAAGAACGCTGTTGCTTATGTTCGCTACAGAAATCGCATCTTCAGAAACAGATGGTCTTCCTACAGTTCCGTAATCTGGGTTAGCTGCACTTGGGTTTGTTTGTCCACTAGCGAAGAATGCATTGTTTCCAGCTGCTGCAACTATATTAACACCAGCTTTTTTCGCAACATCCATCGCACGAACTAAACCGTCACCTACTTCTACTACTGAACCGGCTGGAGAACCTAAACTTAGGTTTATCGTATCAGCTCCAAGTTTAATAGCATCTTCTATCGCTTTTGTATAGATATAAGATTCTGTTCCTGCATTTTTAGTATCCGAGAATACACGCATGAAAATCAGCTGTGCTTCTGGCGCTATACCTGTTACGTAATCACCATTTGTGAATTTCTCCTTAGGATTACCTACTGCAGTCCCAGCAACGTGCATACCATGTGATTTATAGGCACTTTGTTTGATATCATTATTCCAGTCGTTATAGTTGAATGCAAATGGTAATTTTTCACTATACCACTTACCGTAGTCTATACCCGCTTCTTTTTTTATTTTTTCAATTTCATCTTTAGATTTATATTTAGATTTTGAATTATCTGATAATCTAAGTACTGGATGATTAGGATCAAGCCCAGAGTCTAATACTGCAACAACTTTCCCTTGTCCTCTATATCCTTTATTCCAAAGAGGTTGTATATTAATAAGATTATAACTATCTAAAGCTTTAGAAAAATCATTAGCTTCCGTGCTTTCTTTTTTCTCTTCTTCGCTCGCTACATTTTCTGGTTTATTGTAGCTAACACTCATTTCAACAGTATCTACAAAGTCTAACTCTTGAATTTTTTTAGCATTTGAGAATGTAGTTTCTAAGGCAAAACCATTCATTAATGTATCGTATTCAAACAGTTTTTCATAATCGATACCTTTGTCTTTAATCTCTTTTAATGCCTTTTCCCTAGGTGCTTTTGTTGATTCTGTAACTTCTTTAATTCCTTCTTTAGTTTTTAACTTATTAGGATCAACATCACCTTTTAATTTAACAATAACTTTTACCTTATCATCATTTTGAAACTTATGTTCTTCACTTTTTGAAACATTCGATAGCTCATCTTTTTTTTCTTCTTGGGCTAGTGTTATTTTTGATGATACTCCATAATTAAATGTACTGATATTTCCTAGTAGTAATGCTGCACTTAGCACACTTACGGCTGTCTTTTTAGTCAGTGTCATTCCTTCTTCTCCTATCTTTTCTAAGTGTATTTAAAGTATATTTCTATATTCTAACATATATTATCTGAAAAACAAAGAATATTTTCAGATAAAAACGCTTTAACACATCAAAATAGATTATGTTTTTTAATATTTACAATAAGCTCATTAGAGAAAATTAAAAAACCAAGCACATCTTCTATGCCTGGTTTTATAATAAAAAAGTTAATAAACGACTTGTAATACGATTTTTTAATCATTTAATACTTTAGTTAAACTAAACACTGTCGTTTATAGTGTAACTATATAAATTAATATTAACAATATATACATCTTAATTATTTCATATTCTTTGAACTTTGTCAAAGCCTAATCTAACAGTATAATTTAAATTATACTCCACCTGATAATAAATACAAATTGAATTGTTATCTTCAACTTATTTTCCTAAACAAAGATACCTTTATCCCCATATCTTATAGAATTGGAAACAGTATTCTTCTCAAAAAAATACAACAATATTATTTATTAAGATTTTTTAATACTCAAAAAGATATTTCCTAGGAAATTAGCCACACTTTAATTTCACAAACTATAATAAAGTATGTTAAAATAAATACTAATTAAAAATATAGTTATGACGGAGGTAAAATGAAATATTTAACTAGTGAAGAAGTAACTAAAGCGAAAAAAAATATTAGTGAAATAAAACCTTATAAAACTACTAAAGAGATTATCTTTTCTAATATTTTTACTTTTTTCAATGCTATGAACTTAGTTTTGGCAGCATTTATAGCTACAACACTTAGATTTGAAAATATGTTGTTTTTAGGTGTAATTACTATAAATACTGCAATTGGTATCTTTCAAGAAGTTCGTTCGAAAAATGCCCTTGAAAATTTGAGTTTGCTAGGTAGAAGTAAATATCGAGTAAACCGTGATAATGAAACAATAAATATAGATTCTGAAGAAATCGTCCTTGGAGAATATCTACATTTAAATCTTGGTGATCAGGTTCCTGTTGATGCTGAAATCATTGAAGGTAGTATCGAGGTCGATGAATCACTATTAACTGGTGAAAGTGATAATATCTTTAAGACTGCTGGTGATAAAGTAATGAGTGGGAGTAACGTAGTTAGTGGTAGTTGCTTAGTAAGAGCTATTGCTGTCGGAGAGGATAGCTATATTAACAAGCTTGCTAAAAGTACTAAAGAATTCAAGAAATATCCATCTAAACTTCGTGACTATATGGATAAAATCTTAAAAGTTATATCTATTCTGTTAGTTCCTGTTGCAATTATGCTATACATGCGTGGTGCTAGTCTGGGACGTGGTTATGTGGAAATAGTTCTCCGTAGTGCTGGAGCTTTAGTAGGTATGATCCCAGAAGGGCTAATCCTTCTTGTCAGCGTCTCTCTTGCGGTTGCTGCGATGAAACTTGCTAAAAAGAAAGTTCTAGTTCAAGAATTATACTGCGTAGAGACTCTTGCTAGAGTAGATGTCCTTTGTTTTGATAAAACTGGAACTATCACTACAGGTAATATGAACGTTGTAGAAATTGATGATGAAGTTGCAGAAAAATTATCAAGTTACCTTGCATATTTCGATGATGAAAATGCAACATCTAGAGCCTTAAAGAATCATCTAACGTGTAAAAAACAATGGGATGTAGAAGAATTAGGTGCCTTTTCTAGTAAAAATAAATATTCATTTATAAAACTACAAAATGGTGGAACATATTTCTTCGGAGCATATGAATTTTTAGGATTCTCAGACGAAATGGATGGGTATTATGAGAATCTAAAAAAAGAGGGTTATCGAATTTTATCGCTAGCTTATACTGAAGATAGTACAAATGTTCCTACTAATATGAAACTCGTAGGACATGTCGTTCTATCAGATGAAATAAAAGAAAACACAAAAGAAACATTCAAATACTTTGAATCACAAGGTGTTGAAGTGAAAATAATCAGTGGAGATAACCATATAGCCGTATACGGTGTCGCTAAAAAAGCTGGTTTCAAAGAAGATGCTAAGGCTATCGATATGACTAAAGTGACTGATGAAGAGTTTGAAAAAACTGTTCTTGAAAATGATATTTTCGGACGTGTTACCCCTGAACAAAAACAAAAAATGGTAGCAGTACTGCAAAAATCTGGAAAGACTGTCGCTATGAGTGGTGACGGTGTTAACGATGTTCTTGCCTTGAAAAAAGCTGATATTAGTTTTGCTATGAATGGTGCTACTAGTGCCGCAAAAAGTGTATCAAACATTGTATTCTTAACGGATGATTTCGGAGTATTCTACGACATACTTATGGAAGGTCGTCGTGTTATTAATAACATTCAGAAGGTAGCTTCACTATTCCTAACAAAGACATTCTTCTCGATTGTCTTCTCAATACTTAGTGTAATCTTTGCCTTGGAGTTTGCATTTATACCGATTCAATTCACGATAATTTCAGCGATAACAATCGGTATCCCATCCTTCTTCCTAACTTTCGAAGCGAATAAGGAAAAAGTAAGCAATAACTTCATGAAGGACATACTGACAAATGCTGCGATTGGTGGTGGTATATTAGTAGCTACAGTACTACTGACAAACCTTGCTATCACAGACAATTCACAAGCCAAATTCATCTGTTTCCTTCTTGCGTTAATAAATGGATTATGCATGGTTGCGAAGGTCAGCTTACCTCTAAATAAATACAAGATTGCACTACTTTCTATGTTAAGTATCGCTGCAATTATAGGTGTAGGAGTTAATATATTTATCTTGAAAAATCACTTTACACCATTAGTATTTTCTCAAGTGATTTATATAATTATTCTCGCAATAGTGATTTCAACACTTCACTTCTTTACGAGAAGAAAAACAAGATAAAAAAATAAAAGATATCAGAAAGTTAATTAAATCTAGATTCGATTTTTATGTTTCTCTCTGATATCTTTTTATTTATTTTTTTAACGAGTATCTTCTATCTCTATTTTCTCCATGAGATTCCAGTAATTCATACTCAACAAATTTTGCAATATATCTTCTAACAGTTGGCTTAGACTTTTCGATTAGTTCACAAACTGTTGCTACCGTAATATATTTCTCATTTTTCAAATACTCTTTTATCTTTTCAAAAAAATATTGTTCTGCTTTAGACAATTCTTTTGTCTTATCATCAGACTCCTTATATGCCAGTAATGTTTCTAATATGACACCTAACATAAATTCAATGAACACTGTTGAATTATTGTTTCTATCTGCCTGTGCTAAAGCCTTATAATACTGTTGTTGATTTTCATATATTATTGTTTCGATAGGAATCCAACTAAACAAGGGATTCCAATTAGCTAATATAACATTTTGCCATAATCTTCCCATTCTTCCATTTCCATCTTCAAAGGGGTGAATCATCTCTATTTCATAGTGAAATACACAGCTCTTAACAAGTGCTGGAGTGTCATCTCTACCTCCCCATTCAAATAATTCACCCATTAAATCACCAATAAACTGAGGTCTTGCACCTAGATGAACCATATTCCCCTGTTCATCGAAAATCCCTACGTCTGAATTTCTATATTTTCCCGATTGTCCCACTATTTCTGTAGTTAATAATTTATGAGCAAGTAAAAAATCCTTCTCACTATAGGGGTCTAAATTCAATATCTTTTCATAAGCTTCATACGCATTCTTTACTTCTTTTATTTCTTTTGGATCTCCTAAGACTCTCTTCCCATCAATAATCGCTGTAATTTGTTCTATTGATAAACTATTATTTTCTATTGCTAAAGATGAGTGAATAGATTTTATTCTATTTTCTTTTCTTAAATGTAAGTTTTTCTTTGTTTCTATCTCAAGATTACCTAATACTTTAGAAATCTCTATAAGATAATTAAGAATAGTACTCGTAATGGTAAATGGTGGTTTCATAGCCTTCTCCTATCAATGTCTTATAATTATTATATCATAAATAAAAATTTATCGCTCATTTATCGCTCATTTATCGCTCACTTTTCAATGTAAACACCGATTAAATATTGCTATAATAGCACTTCAAAAGAGTATAACAAAACCCTAGACTTGGTCAATTCCAAATCTAGGGTTTATTTTTTTATTCTTCGTCAGAAGGTTTATTTTCTGGTTTTTCGTCTTCTAGGTCTTTTTCTTCAACCTTTTCAACTGTATCTTCCTCGTTTTCAGCCTCTTGTTGAGCTTTTTTCTCAGCTTCTTCTTTAGCCTTACGAGCTTCTTCTTCGTAGTATTTCTTATTAACTACTTTATCTAGTTGATCTGCTTCTCTTTCATCTAAGTCTTTTGGCATTTTTCCAAATTGGTAAAGAGCAACGATTTCTTTTCTATCGATTGTTTCAACTTCGATAAGTGTTTGTGCGATAAGTTCTAATTGATCTCTGTGAGTCTCGATAATGTGAAGAACTTTTGCATAACATTCGTTAATAATTTTACGAACTTCGTTATCGATTTCTTTCAGCATTTCTTCTGAATAGTTACCGATACTTGAAAGTTGACGACCACCATATGGATCGTGGAATGGGGCTTGCATTGGTCCTACAGCATCACTCATACCGTATTCTGTAACCATCGCACGAGCAATAGCTGTTACTCGTTCGAAGTCATTGTGAGCTCCTGTAGATACTTCGTTAAAGAAGATTTGCTCAGCAGCACGTCCACCAAGTAATCCACAGATTTTGTCGATTAAATCTGTACGAGTTTGGAAGTACTTTTCTTCTTCCGGAATCATAAGGTTATATCCACCAGCATCACCACGTGGGATAATAGTAACTTTTTGTACTTTATCAGCACTATCAAGTACCATACCTACGATTGCGTGACCTGCTTCGTGGTAAGCTACTAAACGTTTTTCTTTTGGAGTGTATACTCTACTACGTTTAGCTGGACCACCGATTACTCTGTCCATAGCTTCATCTAGATCTTCTTTATCGATACTAGATTTATTTTCACGAGCTGCTAATAATGCCGCTTCGTTAAGGATGTTAGCAAGATCAGCACCAGAGAATCCTGGAGTTTTTTCTGCTAATGAACGAAGGTCAACACCTTTAGCAAGTGGTTTGTTTTTAGCGTGTACTTTAAGAATAGCTTCACGACCTTTTACATCAGGTGTAGAAACTTTAATTTGTCTGTCGAAACGACCTGGTCTTCTAAGGGCGTTATCTAATACATCAGCACGGTTAGTAGCTGCAATTACGATAATACCTTTTTCACCATCAAATCCGTCCATTTCAACAAGAAGTTGGTTAAGAGTTTGTTCACGTTCGTCATTTCCTCCACCTACTCCGCTTCCACGTTTACGTCCTACAGCATCAATCTCATCGATGAAAATGATACATGGCGCATTTTTTTCAGCTTCTTTGAATAGGTCACGAACACGACTTGCCCCAACCCCTACGAACATCTCAACGAAATCAGATCCTGAGATTGAGAAAAATGGTACTTTTGCCTCACCAGCTACAGCACGAGCTAGTAAAGTTTTACCAGTCCCTGGAGGCCCCTCTAGTAGGACACCTTTAGGGATTCTAGCACCCATCTTAGTGAATTTACGGTGATCTTTTAAGAACTCAACCATTTCAGCAAGTTCTTGTTTTTCTTCATCAGCTCCAGCTACATCATCAAATGTAACTTTTGCTTCTCCACCATCGATTTTTTTAGCTTTAGATTTTTGGAAGCTCATTACTTTGCCTCCACCGCCACCTTGCATTTGTGTCATAAAGAAAACTAAAACACCCATAAACAAGATAAGTGGAATAATGTTACCTAAGAATGATAGAATTGCTCCAGTTTTTTCAGCTGGTTTATATTCTACTACACTTAATTTTCCATCTTTAGCTTTTTCATTAATTTGTTTTTGTACTTCAGAATCAGATGCTGCAACTACACTCTCGAAGTTCTTATTACCATCTGTGTAAGTACCTTTAACATTGTAGTTCTCATCTTTTCTTTGTAGACTTATTTCTTTAACCTTGTCATCTTTAATAGTCTGAACAAGTTTAGCATAGTCTATTTTTTCAGTTGTCCCAGGTAAATCTTGCTGCCAATATGCAAATAATCCGATCGCGATTACGATTAACGCAAGCATACCAAGGATAGGGTTTTGTCTTTTTTTATTATTCATATAGACATTCTTCCTCCTATCATTTTTCTAAACATAATTTATTTTACCATATGTAACTAAAGTTTGACTAATATTTTGACCTTTTTTGATTAAAATATTATTATGAATAAATCTCTTCTTTTAGAATACCGATATAAGGTAAGTTTCTATATCTTTCATCATAATCTAAACCAAATCCTACTAAGAATTCGTTTGGTGAAACAATACCGATATAATCTGCTTCAACATCAACTACACGAGTTTCTGGTTTATCTACTAATGAAGCACATGCTACAGAAGCAACATTTCTTCCTTTTAAGTTTTCAATAAGAGCTTTAAGAGTTCTTCCTGTGTCTACGATATCTTCAACGATAATTACGTGACGTCCTTCAATATCCATTCCACAATCTTTTTTGATTTTGATTACACCAGAAGATTCAGTTCCTCCGTGATAACTAGATACATCCATAAAGTCAGTAACTACATGAATATCAATGTGTTTCATAAGTTCTGCCATAAAAGGTAATGCACCTTTTAATGTACAAATTAGAACAGGACATTTATCTTTATAATCCTCTTCAATTTGTTTAGCAATTCTTTTACTAGCAACTACGATTTCCTCGTGTGTAAATAGAACTTTCTCGATATCTTTTAATAAATTTTCCACTGTTTTATCCTTTCGTGTTTATATAATAATCATATTTTTTGTTTTTGTTAACTTTAGTATTTATTCCTAAAACTCCTAAAATCCCATCTTTGTTGCGAATTACTGGAAGTTTGTCCCTAAGTTCCTTGGGAATCTTTTCATCGATAAAAAGACGTGAAAGTTTTTTGCTAACCTTACCTCTTTGAATTCTATCGCCATCCCTCTTAGTCGTAACTATTAAAGGCAAATCTTCTTCATTAAATCCAACCTCAGATGAGTTGTTAGTTGTCGTTATTAGAAAATTACTCTGATGAAATGTATAAACTTTATTAATATCCACTTCATCTATTATTAATTCTATCTTATCATTATACCATTTTTTTTCGATTTTATGAATATAAATACTATTATATTCGCTAATAATTTTTAAATTATTTTTCAAATCATAACTTTTATTGTTATTTCCACTTTTTAAGTCATCTATTATTGTAAAAAGAGCCCTTTGTTTTACATCAAAAATACCGAAATTATTTGCTAATATGTCTCTTAGCAAGAAATAAATTTCTTCTTTTGTATTTTTTAATAATTTTTCTTTGTTTAATGCGAACTTACCTTCTATTTCAGAAATCACATAGTCAGCTTTGTTTTCTAATACTTTATTTTTTAACTCAGCATTAATATTTTGATAATAACTAGAAAAATTGATTAAATTATCAAAACTCGCAGCATTTACATCATTCAACAATGGTACAATATTGTGCCTTATATTATTTCTTGTATAATCAGTATCGAAGTTTGTTGAATCTACATAATATTTTAAGTCATTTTTATCTGCATATTGCTCAAGATCTGATTTTAATACATTTAATAATGGACGATAAACCGCTAGCTTCCCAATAGTCTTCTTCTCTTCTATCATCAAGTTATAATCCATACTGCGTCCACTAAGGAGCCTCATAAGGATATTCTCTACCTGATCATTTTTGTGATGAGCAGTTATTAACTTCACACCACCTTCTAATGAAGACATCTCCTCGAAAGCTTCATAACGTAGTTTTCTTGCGAGCATTTCCTCTGATGTATGGCTATCTCTTATCAGCTCATTCATGTTCAGCTCTTTTTTGTAAAACTTAACATTATAGTTTTTGACAAAATTCTCTACGAACTCGGCTTCTTCATAAGACTGCTCTCTTAGACCATGATTTATGTGAAACGCCACTAATTCTTTATAACTCTCTTTGTACTTTGTAACAAGTAGATGAAATAAAGCTATAGAATCCACGCCTCCAGATAGACCTAGTGCTATTTTATCAGTTTTTTGCCATAAAATATTAATGTCCATCTAGATAACCTCTCTCTTGAAGACCTTTCTTAATTTTTTCGAACTTATCTTCAGCTTGCTTTGTCGTCGCAATTATGTCTTCTAGTAATCCTTCTGGTGCTGGTGGAATTTCTTTTTTCTCTTCTTTCTCCTCAGATAGCTCGGTAATATTACTCTTCTTACCTTTTCCTACAGAAATCTTCATATTCCCTATGAATTGAAGTTTTTTCAAATCTTTTAGAGTTTTTGTCTCCTGTTTAGGTTCCTGGTTTTCTTCCTTCACTTCTTGTTTTTTCTGAACTTCAGGTTGTTCTTTAGCTTCTTTTTTTATTGGAGATTTCGGTTTATTTTTCTTTTTATTCTGTTTTTCTTTAGAGTTTTTCTCTACTTTTTTCTTCTCACCTTCAGCTTGCTTCAACTCTTTTTGTGTTAAAATCACTAAAGAATCCTTTGTACCTTTCTCCTCAGCTTTAATAACAAAACCAACAGAGAAAATCTCCTCTAGTTTCTTCTTTTTACCTATAAACATATTTTCCTTCGGTAAAAATGCATCTTTGCCATTTTCTAGTTTGATATATAATCCTTTGCTTTCAACTTTTGTTACCTTACCTGCAACTTTACTCATTTAATCACCTCACTACCAATTTAGATGTAAACTATGTAATCTTAATAGTTTAAACCTCTTAAATCATTCCTATTTATTTCACTTAAATATTATACCACACTATATTCTTCTATTGAAATAGCAAAGACAATCCGAGGTAATAATATACCTACAACCTAATCCCGATAACTAAAAAACACCAACTTCAAAAAGTTATTCTTCCTGAAATCAGCGCTCAATTATTAAATCTTCTTCTACAATAATGTTATGTTAACTATCTTTAGTAAAAAAACACTACTAACCTTTATTATACCATAAAAATAAACAATTTATCAGTCTTTAATTTTTAAAATTTTTATGTTATGTTAAAGATACTAAAGGTGTATGTTTCATATCATATATACTTATTTCATAGTAAATACGCAATACGCGATTTCAGGGAGGTTACTATGTTAAATGAAGAAAAAATTAAAAAAATCAAAAAAAGATATCTTATATTTATAGTATTCTATGTTTTATTTGGTATCGCACTATCATCAATATTACATAGAGAACTTAGTTCAGATTTCAAACAAAAATACAAAATCATATTATTTGTGATTGAAGTTTTTTTTATGAATTTACCTATGTTGTTAGCTTTGATTATAAATAACTATATAGCTAAAAGAACTAAAACCGTAGAAAAATAAGAAATTACACTCTCTAAAACTAGCTATACTAAAGTTCCCTTGTGTAGCTAGAAAGAGCGACTCAAAAATAATTTTGAATCGCTCTTCTTTTTTTATCCGTTATAACAATTTATTATCTCAAATAACTTGCTACGAATTTCTTCATTTGTTGAATGTCCTAGCATTGATTTCAACTCTATTAGTTTTTTGTCTAGTTCTTCTACATCAATGTCTAAGGTTGTATTTTTATAAATCATTTTGTTATCAGTCTTTTCACTACTTTCGTAATCAAGAGATAACTCTTCATACATTTTCTCACCAGGTCTTAAACCAATCTCTTCGATATCTATATCTTTATACGGTTCTAATCCTGATAGTTTAATTAAGTTTGTCGCAAGATCTATAATCTTCACAGGTTCCCCCATGTCTAATAAGAATATTTCTCCTTCACTTGCATAATATCCTGCTTGTAGTACTAATTGCGCCGCTTCTGGAATCGTCATAAAGTAACGAATAATATTTCTATGTGTAATTGTGATAGGTCCACCTTTTTTAATCTGTTCTTTAAAGATAGGAATTACAGAACCATTTGAACCTAATACATTACCAAATCTAACTGCAGCAAATTTCGTTTTGTACTTATTACCTTTTGATTGTAAGATAATCTCTGTTAGACGTTTTGAAGCACCCATCGCATTAGTTGGATTTACCGCCTTATCAGTAGAAATCATAATAAATCTTTCTACTTCTTTTTCAATAGCTACATCCATAACATTTTTCGTTCCGAAAACATTATTTTTTATAGCTTCTTGTGGACGACGTTCCATTAATGGTACGTGTTTATGAGCTGCAGCATGGAATACAACGTTCGGTTTATACTTATCAAACACCTCAGCTAAAGCATCTTTCTCACGAATACTTACTATTTCAGAGATATAGCTTATATCATCATAGTCCCTACTGTGTGACTTTTCAAAATCTAAATCACGCTCTAGCATGTATAAGGCATTCTCGTTAACATCTACTAAAACAAGTTGACTAGGTTTGAATTTGAATATTTCTCTTACAATCTGGCTTCCAATCGAACCACCAGCACCAGTAACAAGGATACTCTTTCCTTTAATGTAAGAACGAATCTCCCCTTGAGAAAGTTTCACTTCTCCACGTCCTAATAAGTCTTCGATTGATACATCTTTCAAGTGTTTAGAAATACTCTCCCCGTCTTCTACAGCAATTCCAGAGCTCATTACCTTAACACTAACATTGGCTTCTTTCAGAACATTTAATATTCTATTTTTATTATAAGCACTAATCGAAGGAATCGCCAAGAATACTTGCTCTACTTCATATTTCGGAATAAGTTTTAGTATTTCATAAGTCGTACCAACTACTGTAACTCCACTGATTACAGAATTTTTTCGATTATCATCTATAAGTCCAACTACATTAGCACGGAAAATATTATTTTTAGATAATTCTTTTAATAATATGTATCCCGCATCCCCTGCACCAATAATAAATGTATTTTTATAAGTGCTAGCTCCATACTTACCAGCTTCTCTTTCACGTAAGGCACGATATAACATTCTTGTAAACATCATACCCGCTATTATTAATAAAGGTGAAAAGATAGCAAATCTGACATTTGAGAATGTATCAGGTAACATATACTGATACAGAATACTCGTAATCAAATCCCCTAGAACTACTGAGATACAAATATTTACTATCTCATTAACACCCAAGTATGACCATAATGATTTATTAGTACCAAATAAATAAAAACTAATTGCATATACAATAAGTGAAATCACTAAAAATTCTAATATCTCAGAATGATGGCCATTGAGCATCGCAAATGGATCCGATGCCTTACCTAAAAATATCGATGCTACTACACCTAATGCAACAGTCAATAAGTCTAGCAACATAATAAGTTTAAATCTATGATTTATATATATTTTTGATGAAAATAGTCTATCCATAACATCTCCTACAAATTTACCAAAGAGCATTAGGGTCGACTAAACCCAAATTCTAAGTAATCACAATAGTTTATCCACATCTAAACATCTAATAAAGATGTTTGTGACAATCAATAAACTATGTGGGGAACAACTCGAAAAAAATTTTTTCGAGTCGCTCCCTCTGCTCTTCTACATATTTTAAAACAATCTATAACCAAAGTAACATGTTGCAGCAATAATAATACATAATATTAAAATGCTGATTTTTCTAGTCTCCTTGATTACTTTTATCTCTACTATTTTTTGAACTATTAATATAGTTATAGCTACGAAAATCGCAGTAGTTTTAACCCTTTGATTTTCTATAAACATCGTCGCAATTATTATAGCTAAACTAAAAACTGTAATAAGCATATTAACAGCCATAAATATTAATTTTTTATCCGCCATATTTATTTTTTCCTTATCTTGATTGTTACTTTAACAATCGGTGTATCCGTCGCAATTCGAATGTTTTCTTTAGGATAAATCTTCAAATTACTTCGTTCTTCTGTTTCTTCTTTAACATCACTTAAATCGACATCAACGAACATCTCTGATACTCTAGCCAATGCAGCTTCATCTTCTGCCCTAATAGCTACTTTCGAAACATCAGCAGTCGCACTAATCAACTCAAATCCTGAAGGAAGACTACCTATAGTATTCACTTCTAGTGGAACTTCTTTTTCTATATTTTTAAGCTCTATATTCATAACTGTTGAATTTGGTTCTATTTGAATATCTTCGATTTTATTATAGTCACTATCGTAAGCCACTAGTTTTGCTTCTTCTCTAGTATTTCTATTAAGTTTCGTACGAGTATCACTCTCAGCACGAACCTCGTTTATTCTATTAAGACTCTCTATCGCACCAGAAATCTTAACAGTTTCATTTGTCACACTAAGATTATCTACTTCATATCCAATCAATAGACGTTCTTTCTTAACTACCGGTGTAACTTTAAATTCTTTTGTTGCTTTTTCTCTAATAGATATCGTTATAATAGAGGGTTCTGCGGTACCATCAACACCTTTTTCTAAACCATCTATCTCAATTCTAACCTTTTGATCATCACCTATTTGAGCATTTCTAAGATTCAACTTTGCCTTAAAGTTTTTAGCAACACTTTCTTTCTGAACTTTCGTTTTAGTTCCAGATAATTTCACAGATACGGTATTAGGAATACCTACTACATAAAGCTTATCTCTATCATAATCAACATCCAATGGTACATCACTTACCCAAGCTGTTGTATTATCACTAGTGTTATCTCCAAGAACCGAAAGGTTTTTAAAATTCTCATTCACCGATAAGAACAATAGTATCGCTATTAAAAATGATATTAACTTTAACTTATTATTTTCTTTTAGTTTCATAATATCACCTCTTATTTAATTATTTTTTCTTGTTGTTTCCAATTTTTCGTCAAGTAGTCCGTTAACTCGTCCGTTGTGTAATCTGAAGTTAAGATTCCATTTTGACAAACACTAATCTTCCCTGTTTCTTCAGATACAGCGATTATTATAGCATCTGTCACTTCAGATAATCCTAGAGCCGCACGGTGTCTTGTTCCATAACTACTAGCTATCGATCTATTATCCGAAAGAGGAAGTACACAACTTGCAGCGCGAATCTTATTCTCATCGATTATCATAGCACCATCATGCAAAGGTGTATTTGGAATAAAAATATTAATTATAAGTTCATTTGTCACCTCGGCATTGACCGTAATACCACTTTCAACGTATTCGTCAAGACCTGTATTATTTTCTAGTACGATAAGTGCACCTATTCTTCGTCGTGCCATATGTCTAGATGAATCAACAACAGCTTTTATTATATGTTCGGTCGAATCTTTTTCAACATCTTTATAATTAATATTGAAGATATTAGACAGCTGTACCCTTCCTATATATTCAAGAGCTCGTCTCAATTCTGGTTGGAATATAATCATTATTCCCAATACTCCCCAAGTTACTGCTTGTTCAAATATATATGTCATCGTTCTAAAACCGATGAAGTTAAAGAATATTTTTAATCCTATGACGATTAATATACCTTTAACAAGTTGCATACCACGAGTACCTTTTAATAAACTCAATAGTTTATAAACTAAGAACCAAACTAATAATATATCCAATAAATGAATAATTAATGTCAGTGTACTTACCCCTGATAAGTATTCAGCTATCATAAATATTCTCCTTCCTTTAATTAATAATATCGTTATTACACATAATACTCCTATAGTTATACGTATAACAATCCACACTTAATTATATCATAAAATGCAAGCGTTGTGCTATTTTTTATGGAAGAAAGAAGAAGATATTTTACAATTAATACATGTAAAATATCTTCAATATAATTTTTTATAATTTTAGATTTTAGTTACACCTCACTAAATAGTAGGTTATAACCTTTGTAGTCTTAGGTTTTTCACTTATAAACTATTATTAATTAACTAGTCAACCTTACTTACATATACAAAATCTGTAGGTGGTACAGTACCTTTTCCTGTATCTGGTTGTCCTGCAGTTATCAAGATAAGATCACCAACTTCCGCTAATCCAACTTTTTTAGAATATGAAGAAGCGTTACTTAGCATCTCTTCCATGCTTAACATCTTAGGTTCAATATACGGTACTATTCCTCTAGTAATAACTAACTTTCTAGCACTTTCTCTATCAGGTAAAACGGCTAGCACAGGTACATTTGGGCGATATCTCGCAATGAAACGAGCTGTTGTTCCTGATTTCGTGTAAGTTACAATACTTTTTACATCGACTGCTTCTAAAAGATGTTTTGTCGTCATAGAGACAGCGTGTGAGATACTCATTTTATATCCTTCCACTTCGAATCTTTCAGCATCAACAGCATTATTTTTTTCAACAGTTCTTATAATTCTATCTACTGTTTCTAACGCTTCACATGGATAATCACCAATCGCAGTCTCCTCTGTTAACATTACAGCATCAACACCATCAAAAATTGCGTTCGCAACATCAGATACTTCGGCTCTAGTCGGTCTTGGATTGTAAACCATAGAATATAACATTTGAGTAGTTAAGATAACGACTTTCGCAGCTTCATTAGCTCTTCTTACTATTTCCTTTTGAATTCCAGGTAGATCTTCATATGAAATATCTACACCAAGTTCATCACGATTAATCATAATCGCATCCGCAATTTCTAGTATTCCATCAAGATTGTCATAACCATCTTTACAATCTATCTTAACAATAATCCCTATATTTTTTCCATGAGACTTAATAAGCTCTTTCACCTTCGTAATCTCTTCTAGGTTCCCAACAAAAGGACACGCAACAAAATCTACATCATTTATGCAGGCAAAATTTACATTCTCCTCATCTATTCTTATAAGTTTATACTTATTTTTTGCATAAATATGATCCACATCATAAATTATAGCTAAGTCTCTTTCCACTTCTTCTCTTAGAGATTTAACCTTCTCTATTCTTTCAACATTTTGTTCATTATTCCCATAATAAGAATCTATCAATACAGCATCCGCTGCACCTCCCACTATTTTTCGTAATACTTTATCTGTAGCATCACCTAAAGTAGCTATTATTTTAGAATTTCTAATCATAATCATATACCTATCCATATTTTAATTTTCATTTTTATTATAGCACAGCAAATTGTAACATGCCACATCCTAAAAATTATAACAGATTTTCACGGTATTTATTAATATAATAAATATTTTTACTAAAGAGCAATAGTTTAGTTATATTAAAATTCTATAATTACAATAACTTTATTTTCAAATTCCATTTCAAATTATTATAAATTAAAAAAATATAACTATATATATCGTTTTCACCGAGAAATTTAGTCAACTAAATAAAAGAAAAATCCTTACCTATTTTGTAAGGTTTTTTCTTACATTTTAGCCTACATTTGTAGCTGTTTTCAGATGAAAATTATGAAAAATATTTACAAAGTTTATTTTCATAAAAATGCTGTATTTTACTAGAATACAAACATCTATAAATTATGTTCTAAGAAAAAAATAATATTACCTAATATTTAAAAAACTATTGACAACCTCCACTCTGTAGTATATAATTTTACATGCTGATATAACACATAGTTTTCAGTTATTAAAATTTATATATAAAATAATTTTAGGAGGAACATATTTTATGTTATCATTTTTAAAGCCTAAAGCTAAATCATACACAGTTCCTGCCGATAAAGTTATGCCAACATATAAGAAATTAAGATTTATTTCTTTCCTTGGGGTATTCCTTGGATATATGGCATTCTACATTGTTAGAAATAACATCAGTTTATCGAGTAGTGACCTTAAAGCATCTTTAGGAATTTCTAAAACTCAAATGGGTGCAATCATGAGTTACATGTTACTTGCATACGGATTAAGTAAAGGATTTATGAGTAGTTTATCGGATAAAGCAGATCCTAAAAAATATATGGCTCTTGGTCTTTTCCTTTGTGCAACTGTAAACTTAGCACTTGGAGTTAGTCACTCTGTATTCTTAGTATCAATCTTAGTTATTTTACTAGGACTTTTCCAAGGTATGGGAGTTGGGCCAGCATTCATCACACTTGCAAGCTGGTACCCTAAAAAAGAACGTGGTCGTATGACTGCTCTTTGGAACATTTCTCACAACGTTGGTGGAGGAATCGTAGCAAGTGTTGTTACTTTAGGATTCTTCATCTTTGGTAAAGAACACTGGAAATTAGCATACTATGTATTCCCAGCGATTATCGCTATTATCTTCGTTGTCATCATCCTTGCTTTAGTTAAAGGAAAACCAGAAAACGAAGGTCTACCAACTATGGAAGAAATCACTGGTGAAACACAAAAAGTAGAAGTAAAACACGTACCAGAAGAAGCTGCAAACTTAAGTGCAAGACAAATCTTCGTAAACTACGTATTAAAAAACAAACACGCTTGGTATGTATCTCTAGTTGATACATTCGTATACTTAATCCGTTTCGGATTAATCTCTTGGCTTCCAATTTACTTATTAGAAACTAAAGGATTCACAAAAGGACAAATGGGTATCGCCTTTACATTATTCGAGTGGGCTGCTATTCCATCAACACTTCTTGCTGGATACCTGTCTGATAAAGTATTCAAAGGTTACCGTATGCCTCCAGCAATCGGTGCAATGGTTATCATTTTCTTCTGTCTAATCGGATATTGGGAAAGTACTTCTCTAGTATGGGTAATCGTATTTGCCAGCCTTTCTGGATGTCTAATCTACGTACCACAATTCTTAGCATCAGTTCAAACTATGGAAGTTGTTCCATCATTTGCTGTTGGTAACGCAGTTGGTCTAAGAGGATTCATGAGTTATATCGTGGGTGCTTCATTCGGTACTTGGTTCATCGGATTCGTTGTTGACCGTGTAGGATGGTCTGGAGGGCTTTACGTACTTCTAGCATCTGCAGTTCTTTGTATCGTATTCGCAGTACTAAGTCACCGCGGAGCTAAAGAATTAGCACACAAATAATTAACAATTGAAAACATCAAAAAGCACTGAACAAATCGTTCAGTGCTTTTTCTTCTAGCTATGTTAATATCCTTACTTACGTATTATATAGTTTTCGATATTATAATCTTGTGGATCTAATTCTATATCATTACCTAAAATAATATTCGCTATACTATAGCCAATTATCGGACCTGTAGTTAACCCTGAAGAACCAAGACCGCTAATCGCATAGACATTTTCCAATGTTGGAACTTCACCAAAGAATGGAGAATAATCACTAGTATAAGCCCTGATTCCAACACGTTCATTTATTATTTGTGCATTTTTCAATTCACCTAAGAAGTTCTCCGCTTCTTCACCAAAAGCATCAAGTTGCTGTTTATCAACAGTTAAATCAAATCCCATATCATTTTCGTGTGTCGCTCCAACACTAACAACACCTTTTTCAAATGGAATAATATCCAATTCACCCTCAGGCATAATAACTGGATAAGATCCTGTATTTTCATCAGAAACTTTATAATCCCTTAGTTGACCTTTTTGCGGACGAACATCAACTTCAAATCCAAGAGGCGCTAGTATATCTTTTAACCACGCACCAGTCGCAAGCACGACTACATCAAAAACCTGTCCATTAATCTCGTATTTATCCCCCACAACCTTTAGACTAACTTTCTCTTTAACAACATTAGCTTTCGAGGCATTAAGTAAAGTATTAACGAATCTCTCTCCTTCTACTCGTCCTCCACCACTCGCATACAATACGTCTCCATTGTTATCAAAGCTAGGAATAACCTTTTGTACCTCTTCTTTTGAGATTATCTCTAAATCTCCTATCATCGGTGATAATTCTTTACGACTTTCAGCAAGTTCTTTTAACTCAGGTAGCTTATCTTCATTTTTTTTCAATAAATACACTCCACATTGTGAATAAAAGTCAGTATTGTAGCCATCATCTTCTAAATCTTTAACTAATTTCAAATAAAAATCAGCACCTAGTCTAGCCATCTTATACCAAGGTTTATTACGTCTTTTAGAAAACCACGGACTTATAATCCCAGCCGAAGCTTTTGTAGCTTGACCTACACCATAATCAAAAACTACTATTTCATTTTTTTGTTCTTTTGACAAATAATAAGCACATGTAGCTCCTACTATTCCCCCACCTACTACTGCTATTTTCATAAGATACCTCGCTTTTTTTAATAAATCTACTAATTAAAATTATAACCTAAAAAATTTGTAGAGTAAACTTTAACTTTAACCAATATTTCTCAAATCAACTTATATTAACGCTGTGGAAACTTTACTTCTATATAAATTTCTCAATAGTCTTTATAGCTATCAATATTATATAGACTTATACTACATATCATATTATAATAGTATTTAAGTCAAACGACTATATAATTATAATTTGCAGGAGGTAAACTATGACTGAAATGAAATTAATACCAAGAAATGAAGTCGAAGAGAAATATACTTGGGATATGACTCTTCTATACAAAACTGATGAAGATTTTAAAGCAAGCCTTGAGAATATTAAAAAGGAAATCTTAGATTTCAAGGCTGCTTACGAAGGAAAATTAGCGGATCACGCGACTTTAGATACTGCCGTTAAAAAATATGAAGAACTATATGAAGAATATTATAAACTATCTCACTACGCTGAATTACCAATGGCGGTGGATAGATTTAATGACAATGTTGTACAAAATGTAACACTATTTGAAGATGTTTCTACTTTATGGGCGGGGAATTTAAGTTTCTTCGATACTGAACTTGTAGAACTAGATGAACAATTCATCAAAGATTTCGTGAAAAACTATCGTCCTGATTTAGAATACTACTTCGAAAAAATCATTCAGGAGAAAAAACATACATTATCAAAAGAAGCTGAACAAGTAATCGCAAACTACGAGAGTCTTCCTGGTTACTACAATCTATACGAGGTAACTAAGCACGAAGATATGCAATTCGACAGCTTCGAAGCAAATGGAAAAACTTTCGAAAATAGCTTCGTACTATACGAAAACTTACACGAAATGGACAACGATACTGAAGTGCGCCGCAATGCTGCGAAAAGTTTCTATAAAACATTAAATACTTATAAAAACACTTCAGCAAATGAATATATTTCACAAATCAAAAAAGAAAAAATGCTAGCTACAATGCGTGGTTATGATAGTGTTATCGACTACCTATTAGCAGAGCAAGATGGTAACCGCGAATTATATGATCGTCAAATTCGTACTCTTATGACAGATTTAGCACCTCATATTCGACGTTACATTAAGCTTCTAGCTCGCGAACACAAAATTGAAGATATGCAGTTTGCAGACTGTAAAATTAACCTTGATCCAGATTTCGAAGTTGATATGACTATCGACGAATCTCGTTCTTACCTTAAAAAAGCACTTGGTGTTCTTGGTGAAGACTACGTTAAAATGATCGATGAAAGTTATGATAAACGTTGGACTGACTTCCCTCAAAACATCGGGAAAAGTACTGGTGGATTCTGCGCAACAGTTCCTAATGTAGCTGGATTTATCCTACTTTCTTGGACTGGAAAAATGAATGAAGTTTTCGTTCTTGCTCACGAACTTGGACATGCGTATCACTTCATGAGTACAGGTAAACACCAAACAATGTTAAACAACGATTGCCCACTATACTTCGTTGAAGCTCCATCAACTTGTAACGAGGTTATCGTATCTAACTACCTACTAAAAACTAACACTGATGCTCGTTTCAAACGTTGGGTTATCAGCAACATGATTAGTAGAACGTACTTCCACAATATGGTAACACACTACTTAGAAGCTGCTTATCAAGATAGAATCTACAAAATGGTAGATAACAACGAAATGTTAACTGCTGATGTTCTTTCTGAAGTAAAACGCAACGTTATGGAAGAGTTCTTCGGAGATAGTTTAGTAGTAAATGAAGGGGCAGAACTTACTTGGATGAGACAACCTCACTACTACATGGGACTATATCCATACACTTACTCTGCAGGATTAACAATCGGTACAGCTATCGCTAATAAAATCGATAATGATAGTTCTTATGCCGACACTTGGTTAAATGTTCTTTCTAAAGGAAGCAGCATGTCAGCACTAGATCTTTCTAAACTTGCAGGTTGTGATGTAAGTACTGATGAGCCACTTAAAGAAGCTATCGCTTATGTTGGTCACCTAGTAGATGAACTTTACAACTTAACAGATGAATTAAATAAATAAGGAGTGACTCAAAAATCGTTATTTCGTAGAAATCGATTTTGTCGAGTCACCCTCGCACAGTTTATTAGATATCTAAAAAGCTTCTATAAAGCGAATTTAGATATCAATAAACCACTGCGTTTATAAGGAGTGACTCGATAATATTGATTGTAAAAAATTAATTTCATCGAATCACTCCTATTTTATTATATATTTAACTATGATATACTTTAACAAAGTAGTAATTTAAAGGAGTTTTATATGCATAACAGTTGGAATGAAGTAATAAAAAATTATCCAAAAATAGATGAACTTAATAAATTGATAGAAAAAATAGATGAAAAACGTCTTACTACAACAATCTACCCTACAAAAGAGCAAGTTTTTAGGGTTTTTGACTTAGCATTAGAAGATATTAAAGTCGTAATATTAGGGCAAGATCCTTATCATAATCCCGATCAAGCTTGTGGATTAAGCTTTTCTGTAAATGATGGTGTGCCACTTCCTAAAAGTCTTATAAACATTTACAAAGAGCTTCATGATGACTTAGGTATAAATCCAGCAAAAACAGGAAATCTCGAATCTTGGTTTAATCAAGGGGTCTTTCTTCTTAATGCGGTTCTTACTGTTGAAAAAAATTCTCCTGCGAGTCACAGCAAGATGGGCTGGGAAAATTTTACGGATTACATAATTGAAACTATTTCTGAAAAAAATGAAAATGTAGTCTTTGTTTTATGGGGAGCTTACGCAAGAAGTAAAAATAAACTAATTGATTCTTCTAAACATTTGATTATTGAATCAGCACATCCGAGTCCACTATCCGCATACCGTGGCTTTTTCGGAAGCAAAGTCTTCTCTCAAATCAATGATTATTTAGTCTCTCACAACAGGGGAAAAATAGACTTTGAATTAAAAATGAAAACAAACAAGCAAATTTCATTTTTTTAAAATATTTTTAAAAAATTTAAAGTATATTTTAAGTAAGAGGTATATAATGAGTACCTAAACAAAAGTAATGAAATTTCATTCTTAACGACACTTGTCGTTTCTCCCTTTTAAGTTTGAAATTATTTTTGTTTAAACCAATATTTCGGTTAATTCTTTATGATATTAACAGATAATAAAACTTTTTAATTTTTTTCATAATGTGGCTTGTCGCTCCCTAGGCAAGCCATTCTCCCTTTTAAAGAGTTGAAAGACTCTTTTGTTATTTGTATATAAGATTAGATATAAACAAGCAAGAAATTGCTTAGAACTTAATTTAGTTCACCCGAAAAACGTGTTCCCCAAACACGTTTTTTTATTTTTATTGAAAAAAAGACCTCAGACATTTCATCTGAGATCTTTCGTCTATTATGCAGCTCTTCTATACCCTGCTTTTTGAGCAGCTTCTTCTGAATTAAAGACCAATAGGTTGGTAGCTGCAACATTGTTATAAGAAGGGTGTGTTGGAGTATAGTAGTAACCACTCTTTTTACTAGCTCTAACGATAACCTTTCTAGGTTGTTGTAACTGTTGTTGAGGTTGTTGGTTTTGAGCTACTTGAACAACTTCTTTTTTCTCATTATCACTTTCATCTATTCTTTTTTTAGATGGAGGTGGTGGAGCTATTTGTTGTTCTTTATTTTCTGTTGAATTTTCTTCTTTTTTCTCTTCAGAAGATTGTTCTTCTACTTTTTTATCACGTTCTTCTTTTTTCTCTTGGAAAGTTTTTCTTTGTTCTTCTTTTCTAGCTTCACTAAAATGATTTGTCATTAGCATTGTTAACATCATAACAAGCGCACTTACAGCACCTAATACAACTTTTTTCAAACGCGTTTTTCGTTGAATAAGTTTTACAATAGGTGGACATAATAGTATAAAACTTAATACAAATACGACAATAGCGTACCTAATACCATGAGTAAACACCATGCTAAGTGATATTATCATAAATACTAAAAAGATAAACCACAAAATAACTTGTCCATGTTCTTTCATGAATTTATTCACAATATTTCTCCTTAAAAATAATCACTTGTCTATTTTAACACTTTCTTAGCTAATAGACAATTATTTTTATAAAGAACTTTAACTTTCATGAGATTTAAGCCTTTTCATACGGAGCTGAACCTAATATTTTGGCTTTTTAAAAAATTTCATAGTAATCAACAGTTTATAGATATCTAAATTTGTTTTTAAAAGTTTTTCAAATATCTAATAAACTTTGCGGAGGATAATTCGAACAAAATCGATTTCTACAAAATCACAATTTTCGAATCACTCCCTGTAATTATTTTCTAGAAACAACCATAGAGATACCTTGACCCCCACCTATGCAAAGTGAGCATAGTCCTTTTTCTTTGTTGTCTTTAATTAGTGCATGAACTAATGTAACTAAAACTCGACAACCGCTCGCCCCTATTGGATGCCCTAGTGCTATTGCACCACCACGCGTATTAACCTTAGTCGTATCTAGGTTTAATAAACGTGTTACAGCTATAGATTGTGCCGCGAAGGCTTCATTCATTTCAAATAAGTCAATATCTTCAATATTTAAACTTAATTTTTCTAGAACTTTTTGTGTTGCAGGTACTGGCCCTAGTCCCATTACTTTATTATCTAAACCTGCAGAGGCATAACCTTCAATGTAACAAAGAACATCTAAACCTAGTTCTTTGGCACGTTTTTCATTCATTAGAATTACACAAGCAGCTCCATCATTAATTCCTGAAGCATTCCCCGCTGTTACAGTTCCATCTTTTTTGAAAGCTGGACGTAGTTTAGCTAGGGTTTCTAATGTTGTATTTCCTCGGACATATTCATCTGTATCGAAAACAATCTCCTCACGTCTTGTTTTAATAGTTATCGGAGCAATTTCCTCAGAAAATAGATTATTCTCGATTGCTAAAGCTGCCTTTTTTTGACTTGCTAGAGCAAATTCGTCTTGTTCTTCTCTTGTAATTTCGTATTGTTCTGCGATATTTTCGGCAGTAATACCCATGTGATAATTCTCAAAAGCATCAGTCAGACCATCATTGATTATAGTATCTTCTAATTCAAAGCTACCTAGTTTTTGACCAAAACGAGCATTTTTCGTATAGTGTGGCGCCGCACTCATATTCTCTACTCCACCGCAAACTACGATGTCATTATCTCCTACCATAATAGATTGAACTCCAAGAACAACGCTCTTTAGTCCTGATCCACAAACCTTATTCACAACAAAGGCGCTTTTCTCTTTTGGAATACCTGCATTAACAGCAATTTGTCTTGCTACATTCTGACCAAGACCAGTCTGTAAAACATTACCGAATATAATTTCATCAACAAGATTTGGATCTAAATTTACACTTTCTAATGCTTGTTTCACAAGATCTCCACCGATTTTCGCAGCAGAAACATCTTTTAAACTTCCTCCAAAACTTCCTATAGCAGTTCTTTTTGCACTTACAATAGCAACTCTATTCATGTTTTTTATCTCCTAAATTTATTTTACTAGTATATTTTACTATAAAAAATAGACTTCATCAAATAATGCAACAAAACTAGGCTGATCCAAAAAATTACACCATTGTAACATTCATTAAATATCTTTGTAATAAAAATGTAATATTTTTGTAATAAAAGGTTGTTTTTTGTAATTTAGAGATGTATAATATGAATATAAAGAAGTTATACAAAAGAAGGTGGAGAATATGAACAAACTTCTAAAAACAACAGGTATATTTATTTTAGGAATCGGACTTATGACTGGTTGCACAGACAAGGTTGCACAAAAAATTGATAACAACAACAATAATAATGCAACTAGAGAAGTAGCAACTACTGAAGAAACACCAACTTCTTTAGCTAACCTACAAAAAGAAGTTGATCATATTAAACAAACACATACCAACGTTAATACAAATATTATTAATAACAAACCTACAGATCAGATAGCAATTCCTACTAGAAAAAACACTACAAGCCAACAAATTACTCAAAATGGAAAACACAACCTAGCTAAAGCAGGGGAAATTCTACAACCTATGGCATACGGAATGTTAAATCTAAAAGGTAGCAGTCCTGCCAATGTAGTAAGATTTATCGCTAGTAACGACGGTAGCAATAACGTAGTAAAACAAATAAACTTAACTAAAGTATTAGATTTACTAAATACATACAATGCACAAACATTCCATAAACAAGATGTGCTACAAAGATTACAAAATGATAAAGACATAGAATTTGTTCAATTAAATAATAGAGTTACTGATTTCAGCAAACAAAACTTAGAAAAATTGATGAATCATAAAAATAAAGTTGTATACTTCGCTAAAGATCAAGTCTTCTTAACTAAAAGTGATATTGGTTACGGTGGAGCTACTGATGCAATCTTTATGCCGGTGGAAAAATGGGAAGTTAAAGGTGACAGAGTCCTTATCCCATACGTAAACATAGCTACTAGAAAACCTGTGGGTATGATGACACTTCGCTTGAACAATAAAAACTACGAAAGCGGAGCAAATAGAACTATGTACTACGTAGAAAGATTCGAATTATATTAAAAAATAGAACATCGTCATTTCACATGGCGATGTTTTTTGTGTTAAGTTAAAATCGATATCCAACGGAGTCCCTTTACTAAAATTATATAAAAATAGGTAACCGACTTAAGTTCTACTTTTGCCAGTTACCTATATAGATTCCTATTTAATATTGCTTAGATTTACTAATTTTCTAAAAAAATTCAATAAATAATAGTCTTATTATTTAACCATTTTCTTTACATCTTCAATAGCATCTTCAGCAGCTTCTTTTACATCTCCTGCCACTTCTTTCACTTTAGAAAATAGTTTTCCAGCAAACCCTTCTTCTTCAACAACTTCTTTAGCATCCTCTGCTTTTTCTTCTACAGCATCTTTTACGTCTTCTGCTTTGTCTTCTGCTTCATCTTTCACGTCTTCTGCTACTTCTTTTGCGTCTTCTACTTTATCTTCTACAGCATCTTTTACATCTTCTGCTTTGTCTTCTGCTGCGTCTTTTACGTCTTCCGCTACTTCTTTTGCGTCTTCTACTTTATCTTCTACAGCATCTTTTACATCTTCTGCTTTGTCTTCTGCTGCGTCTTTTACGTCTTCCGCTACTTCTTTTGCATCTTCTACTTTATCTTCTACAGCATCTTTCACATCTTCTGCTTTGTCTGCTACTGCGTCTTTTACGTCTTCCGCTACTTCTTTTGCATCTTCTGCTTTATCTGCTGCTGCGTCTTTTAATTCTGATGCTTTTTCTACTACTGCATCTTTAACGTCCGCTGCTTTATCAGCTACTACACTAGCTACATTTTTTACACCGTCAAATGCATCTCCTGCTGCTTCTTTTACTTTTGAAACTACTTTTTCTGCAAATCCTTCAACTTGTAATTTTTCATTACCTGTTAATTTTCCTAATCCTTCTTTTACTGAACCTTTTAATTGATCAAATTTGTTTTCTAATGACATAATAGTGCCTCCTAAATATTACTTTTTATTTATCTTTTTTTACCATGTTTTTTACGCCGTCATAAGCATCTTCTACGGCATCTTTAGCATCCTCTGCTGCTTCTTTCACTTTTGAAAATAGTTTCCCCGCGAATCCTTCAGCTGACTTATCTGATACTACTTCTTTCGCTTCTTCTACTTTGTCTGCAGTTGCTTCTTTTGCATCTTCTGCTTTTTCTACTACTGCTTCCTTAGTTTCTGTTGCTACTTCTTTCGCTTCTTCTACTTTGTCTGCAGTCGCTTCTTTTACGTCTGATGCTTTTTCTACTACTGCTTCCTTAGTTTCTGTTGCTACTTCTTTCGCTTCTTCTACTTTGTCTGCTGCTGCATCTTTTACGTCTTCCGCTACTTCTTTTGCTTCTTCTACTTTGTCTGCAGTTGCTTCTTTTGCTTCTTCTGCTTTTTCTACTACTGCTTCCTTAGCTTCCGATGCTACCTCTTTCACTTCTTCTACTTTGTCTGCAGTTGCTTCTTTTACATCTGATGCTTTTTCTACTACTGCCTCTTTCACATCTACAGCTTTGTTTACCACTGCATCTTTTACATCTACAGCCTTCTCTACAACTACTTCAGTTGCATCTCCGACTTTCTCTTTAACTGTTGAAAATCCATCACTTATACCTGCTTTAGCTGATGTAAAGGTATCAGATGCGAATTCTCCTGTTGATTCAACAACATTAGACACACGATCTTGTAAACTTACTGAATCTGCTTCATGTTGTTCTTTAGTTTTAATATCGATTACATTGACATTAACTTCTACAACTTCTAATCCAGTCATTTTGTTTATATCAGTTGTAATCACTCGTTTAATTTCCTCAAAGATTTCAGGAACATTTTTTTTATATTCTACTATGATATTTAAATCAACAGCTACTTGTTCCTTACCTACTTCAATATTAACACCTGATGTAACATTATCAGTATTAATTAATTTATCTGTTAAATTTGAGAAAAAACCTCCATCAACTGCTAGTAATCCTGAAACATTTTCTAAAGCTTGACCGATAATTTTTTTAATTACATCATTATCAAATGTCAATTCTCCTCTAGCTTCACTATTACTTGTAGTTGACTCTTTTTTTTCTACGTTATTTTCATTTGGATTAGACATATATCTTTTCTCCTAATTACAAATTTTTATATTTTGTTCTTTATATAATATCCTGTTACAATTCCTAGTACAGTGAAAATCAAAACAAAAATAGTTTTGAAAAATCCTAAGAACAGAATTAAAAAAGCTAGAAATGCTCCCAATAATCCTGATACAACAGTGTATTGATGTTTTTTTAGCCATTCCATAATTTATGTCCTCACTTTACACGACTTGTACTCTTTTTAGCTACTTTTTTCTGAATATCTGAAACAGAAATCTTAAGTTTTACAGCTTTATCTATACCGAAAAACTCAACCAATCCATCTTTTATTCCTTCTCGAATCTGATCACTCTTCTGAATAATACTCTCTGAAGATGCTGATTCTCCTTTTACATTAATAATGCATTTATTTCTTCTATTATTTATTTTTATCGATGGATTATTAATTAATCCTTGCTCAATAACTAAATTTTTAACAAATCCTTCAATAGCTGAATTTGTTAGTGATAATTTACCACCTTTATCAGATAGTTTTACTTCTAAATGTTGTTTAGGATAAAATGCTATTACTAATATTGAAAGAATTATCAATGTTGATAATACTAATGCTCCCCAGAAAATATATCTAGAAAGATAAAATTCTAAGAAAGAAAATTGTTTCCAATCGAATAATTGTAAATCTAAAAATTGTGGATCTAGTCCGCTAACATTATGATACTCTATCATAATAGGAACCATAACCGTTAAAGCTAATAGACAAACAATAATAGAAATTATTTTTTTTGTTTTAGACATTTTAAACCTCCTTTCAAAAATTGACTATTCATTTTAGAAAAAAATTATTTAAGATTTTTTCCCAAAGAATATTGATACTATAGTTACTACAATTGCCGCACCTAAGATAGAAGGAATTAACGCCATTCCACCTAGGCTTGGACCCCAAGCTCCAAATAATGATTGTCCTACTGATGAACCTACTAAACCTGCGATAACATTAGAAATAATACCCATGGCCCCGCCTTTTTTTGTGATTCCTCCAGCTACAAACCCTATGAAACCACCTACTATAATTGACCAAATCATATTTATTTCCCCTTTCTTTAATTATTTTATATAAATATTTATACACTAATAACAAATATTTATTATAGATATGATATATCACTTTTAATTTTAAATCAATATAACTGCTCACAAAATTTAAAAAAGTTTTATAATTTATGTTGAAACATTAATTAAACTTTGATTAAAACAGTTTTTATCATAAATATATATTTGAAAAAATAAATCAAAATTTACTATAGAAATAAGATTTATACAACTTTAAAATTATTATTTTTAATATTTTAATTAGAAACAAATAATAAATATTAATATAAAACAGTTTTATTGATTTTAATTTATAAATATTTTTTAGGAATATTTGTGATTAACGTAATTATTTATTACCCTTTAAAAATTTGTATAAAAAAATAGGTGATCGGCCAAGTGTTCTTTACTTCCGCCAATCACCTATAGTACAAAAATATTGAATCTCTTCCTTCGTTACTTCAATTTATCCATATCCTAACAAAAGAATTCAATAAACATTCGTCTTATTTTAATTTATCTTTAACGCTGTCAATAGCGCCTTCTACTGCATCTTTAGCACCTTCTGCAGCTTCTTTCACTTTAGAAACTACTTGTTCTGCTAATCCTTCAACCTCTATTGATTTATCTCCAGTTAATTTTCCTAAACCTTCTTTAACTGATCCTTTGATTTCGTCGAATTTGTTTTCTAATGACATTATTTTGCCTCCTGTATATTACCTATCAATTTTTCTATAAATCGAAATTAAATATACTTTTCTTTAAATATTTTTCATAGATATTAATTTGTTAATTTCTATATTTTATATAATATATCATTTTTAATCATTAATCAAAGTAACTGCTCACAAATTTGAAAAAATTTTATTATTTATCATAAAACAGAGTAAAAAGTTAGTAAAAACAGTATTCTTACCACATTAATGCAACAACAAAAAATCTTACAACACCGGCAATTCCAATTTGTATTTTAAATATTTCTACTATAAACAGATTCCTCTATTCTTTTTTAACAGTTTATTGAGATTAAATTTATTAATCTTTTTTAGGATTATTCATAAAGAAGATAGTTCTTACTAGAATTATCAAATAAGAGAGACTAGACATCCTAATCTCTCTTGAATATTATTTATTGTATTTCTCTACTATTTTCTTAGCACTAGCTAAGTTCATATATTTTTCTTTTCTAAGTTCTTCTACGATTAATTCAATATTATCATTAGTAGCTCCAGCTAAAATCGCTAAAGATTTTGCGTGTAGTTTCATATGACCTTTTTGAATTCCGTCTCCCACCAACGCTTTTAGCGCCGCTAGATTCTGAGCTAATCCGGCAGAAACGAGTATACTCGCTAATGTTTTCGCGTCAGGATTGTTTAGTAATCCTCGTGCTACTTTTACAGTTGGATTTATTCCGATAGAGCCACCTACGCTGGCAACCGGCATTGGTAAAGTGATCTCACCTTCAAGCACCTTAACTTCTTCATCACAACGCCATGTAGATAACCCTTGGTACTTACCATCTTTGGCTGCGTAACTCTGACATGCCGCTTCTATGGCTCGCCAGTCATTTCCGCTAGCTATTACGACACTATCGATACCATTGAAGATACCCTTGTTGTGAGTAGCTGCTCGGTAAACATCAGCTTTAGCAAATTTACTAGCCAGTTCGATTCTTTTCGCAAGATACTCTCCATTTTCTCCTAAGTTTTCAAATGGAATAGTACATCTCGCTGTAACTAGAGAGCGTGTCGCGTAATTTGATAAAATCGCCATTAAAGCTACACCCTCAGTTAGTGATTCTAACGAAACTTTAAGTGCCTCTAGCATAGTATTTAGCATATTCGCCCCCATCGCCTCTAAAGTATCAACGATAAGGTAAACAACTACGAAGTCTGTCCCATCTTCTGATAGAACTTTAACCTCAATATCACGAGCACCTCCACCACGAGCTACGATAGACGGATAAGCCTCATTCGCTGTTTTTAAAAGTAAATCTTTACTTTGTAAAATACGTTCGACCGCTTCATCAGTGTTAGCTATATTATATAAAGCTACATGTCCTACCATCTTCCTATCTAGGACTTCTGTTTTAAAACCACCAGACTTCGCTACGATTTTTCCAGCATTACTACAAGCAGCAACTACCGATGGTTCTTCCGTAACGAATGGTACCACATATTCTTTATTATCAACGACAAAACTTGGCACAACACTAAAAGGTAGCGAGAAAGTTCCTATTACATTCTCAACCATATTATTAGCCGTATCAAAGTCTAAAACCTCATTATTTTTTAAAACAGAAAGATACTCTTCACTTAAAATATCAGCTTGTTCAATAACCTCTAAGCGTTCATTAATATTTTTTTTATAAAAGCCACTCCAAATTTTTCCCATGATTTCCTCTGTTAAAATTGTTTTTTATATACTCGCTTGTGATTTTCTATTTTTTCTAAGACAAATCTGCTTTCATCTTTAATATCAGAAATATCTAAGTTTCCTTCTGCGTCAACTGTAGTATCTCTGAAGAATATTTTTTCATATTCATCTACTGAAATACGAGTTCTCTTATCAAAGTCTTCAAAACGATCATTTCTTAGTTGGTCTTTATAACCGTCAACTAGAGTTAAGCTGAACACTTCCGAAACAGCTCCACTTCCATAACTGTATAAAGCAATTTTATTACCCGCTTCTAAAATAGTATTATTTTCAAGTAATGATAATAATCCCAAGAATAAAGATCCAGTATAAATATTACCTACACGTTGGCTATATAAAATAGATTCATTAAAACGAGCAAGTAATTCTTCTTTTTTATCCTCATCGGCTTGTTCCAATAACAAACTTAACCCTTTTAATCCTAATTTAGGATATGGTAGGTGTAAACAAACTGCTGAGAAATCACTAAGTTTATTCTGAGATTTTTCAACAAATCTACCCCAAGTCGTTGTTAAACAATCAAGGTATTGTTCAGTAGAAAATCTTCCTTCTACAAATGCATATTGTGAATAATTTGGACGCCAGAAATCCATAACATCACGAGTTAAACAAACATTATCATTGTTGAACTCTAAAATTCTTGGATTACTGCTTACTAACATCGCACAACTTCCTGCACCTTGCGTAGATTCTCCAGAAGATTTAACACCGTATTTCGCAATATCACTAGCGATAACTAATACTTTTGATTCTGGATTATTCATGACATGATTTTTAGCGAAATCTAATGCCGCAGTCGCTCCGTAACACGCTTCTTTAACTTCGATAGCACGCACGAATGGTTGAATATCTAATAGGCCATGAATAAATACTGAAGAAGCCTTACTTTGGTCAATACCTGACTCTGTTCCCACGATAATCATATCAATTTTTTCTAAATCTTCTTCATCTAAAATTTCATATGCAGCTTGCGCTCCAAGCGTTACTATATCTTGTGACACAGGAGGAATACTCATCTCTAGTTGTAATAAACCTTTTGTGAATTTATCAGGTTCAATTCCTCGAGCTGTCGCTAAATCACGAATATCTAAATAATAATTTGGCATAGCAAAGCCAATCTTATCAATTCCTATTTTCATTATCAAATTCCTTTCGATTAATTTCGAATTATTTCTAATTATCTATCTATACAAATTTTCCAATTTTATTATACTATTAAATATTTAAAAATTAAAGTTTAATAGCTATAAACTTCCTATCATGATTAAAAATTCTCATGCAATACTATTGTATAAAATTTTTTCAAATTAGTCTATAGATATCATTAAAAATTGAAACTCTTAATGATATCTATTATAAAATATTACATATAATATAAGTAATTTCTCTTCCTGTTTAAAATTTTAATACTAATATCCAGCATTTAGATAAAGTGAAAAATAGTTTCTATACAATAAAAAAAATTTTTTGTAAGCATTTTTGTTGTTTATTTTTAATATTTTTCTTATAATTATAATATATTTATAAATAACCCTGGGAGGACTATTACTATGACATTTAAATTACCTGAATTACCTTACGGATTCGATTACTTAGAACCAGTTATCGACGCTAAAACTATGGAAATTCACCACGACAAACACCACGCTGCTTACGTTAACAACTTAAACGCAGCTTTAGAAAAACACCCTGAATTCGAAGCTAACTGCATCTGTGGTCTATTAAAAAACATCGATAGCGTACCTGCTGACATCCGTCAAGCTGTTATCAACAATGGTGGTGGACACCACAACCACAGCCTATTCTGGCAATCACTAACTAAAGCAGATTCTTCTGAATTCGCTGGATTAGTTAAAGAAAAAGTTGAAGCTGAACTTGGTGGATACGAAGAGTTCGTTAAGAGCTTCTCAGCTGCAGCTGCTACAAGATTCGGTAGTGGTTGGGCATGGCTAGCTTTAGATAAAGAAGGTAAACTAGTTGTTACTTCAACAGCTAACCAAGACTCTCCATACTTAACAGGTCTTACTCCAATTCTTGGATTAGACGTTTGGGAGCACGCTTACTACCTAAACTACCAAAACCGTCGTCCAGACTACATTAAAGAATTCTTCCGTGTTGTAAACTGGGATTTCGTTAACGAACGCCTAGCTAAACACTTAGAAAAATTAGGTAAATAATTACATAGATAAACAAAAAGCTGTTGTATGACGGCTTTTTGTTTTTTTCTTTTTACTTATCTCATCTCCTTACCAACCTAATTTAATGACAATTTAAGCTAGATAATGTATAATGAAAAGCACTCTGTTAGGGCTGACCCAAAAGTCCTAAATTTTAAAAAAGTGTATATGATAATTCATAGCCTCAGCAGTAGACACAATCCAATCAGTTTCGTCTTATGACTCACTTCTTGGTGTGTCCTTGCATACGTTATACGTAAGAATTTTAACGTGTCTTTGGCACTAAAAATTCTAACGTACAACGCAAGTGGTTTATTCATATCTAAATTCGCTTTATAAAAGCTTTTTAGATATCTAATAAACTGTGCGAAGGTGACTCAGCAAAATCTTGTTTCTTAAGAAATCATGATTTTTGAGTCACTCCCTTACATTTGTTATTAAATAGATTAAAGGAGAATTGATATTGAATAATTGGAAATTTATCGCCGGCTTTATCGGTGTATTCGCAGTATATGAAATACTTGTATTTCTGATGTGGCTAGGCTTAAAATGGATGATCTCACCTTTTGTTCCCTCTAAGGTTAAGCTAGCTATTGCTATTGCACTATTTATCATTGCTAACTTTTCTATTATAGCTTATATGTTAAGATTAGGAGCACCTTGGGTAAACTACGGAAACGTTTGGTACTTTTACTTCCTAAACGGTGCTGTTATAGGTGTTATCTTATTAGTTGCTAAGTTATTACTGAAAATCTTTAAATTAAATCTTTCTCAAGGAACTAGTTTAAGTATAACTGTTCTATATTTATTGGGTATGACTGCTCTTGGATTATTCTGGGCATACTCACCTACTGTGATTAATAATACTATCAAGGTGGATAAACACATTGAAAAACCTATTAAAATCGCCATGGTCTCTGATCTTCATCTAGGGACATTTTTCTCAAATCCTCAACTTGAAAAACTAAATGATATTGTTGATGAAGAGAAACCAGATGCTGTAGTTATCGCAGGAGACCTTATGGACGATGATATGGTTATGTACAAAAAACGCAACATGCAAGAAAATCTAAGTAAGCTAAAAGCTCCGCTAGGCGTTTATACTACAATGGGAAATCACGACCGTGATGCACTAGAAATAGTAAACGAGGTTAAAAAGACTGGGATTATCCCACTATTCGATGAAAGTATTACACTTAATAATGATATAACTCTAGTTGGTCGTAAAGATAAGAGTGTCAGTCGTGATAGACTTGATACTGCCGACCTGCTTAAGAACGTTGATTTAAATAAGACTATCGTTCTTGTCGATCATCAGCCTGATGCTGTCGATTATCACGCTACATTACCTATAGATATTCAACTCTCTGGGCATACTCACCGCGGACAACTATGGCCGTTAAACTTTATCACAGATGTAGTTTATACTCTAGATCATGGCTACGCGAAGATTAATGGTAAACATTTCTTCACTTCTGCGGGTTATGGTTTCTGGGGTCCACCTTTCAAAACTTCAGCTCGTAGTGAAGTATGGATGATTACTATTGAAGGAAAATAAAATATAAAAAATACCCCAAAAGTTAGTATATTCTAACTCTTGGGGTTAAATTTTATTCATATCTTGAAATATTATTGTTTAACCTCGTCTCTGATGCTATCCCATAGTTCTTTTGCTTGCACTAAATCTAAACCATAGTGCTCTCTAATAATTTTAATATTTGCAATATCACCAACATCTGGATTAACAACTTCTTTTATATCAGTATAATCACTAGCAATTGACTTTTTAACTTGTAATGCACGTCTGTTTAAAGCATCTTCTTTCATAGCTTCCCATAATGCTTTTGCATCATACAGTACTAGATCTGTATATCTATCTCTTATCATCTTAACATTATGAATGTCTCCTTTAGAAGCATCGACTACTGAAAGTACTTCTTCTCTATTAATGTCTTTTACAAGCTCATTAAATTTTTCTTTACTCACTTTTTGTTTTTCTGCCCATTCTTCTTTTGACTTACTGTTCCTAGTTGAGAAGAACATAAAAATCGCTATTGCTAAAATAATAATTAATGCTATCTTCATAATTAAATCCCTTTACTTCTTTTTACAATCTCTATCAGTTTTTTCGCATCTTTTCCATTTAAAAAGTATGCTTTTCTTAATGCTGCAATGTTAAATGCATCATCTTGGCTTAAGTTTATAACCTTTTCTAATTCTTTTTTATAAGCAGGACTCTGTAGTCTTTCAAATGCTTCTTTACTCTTTTCATCACGCTTTTTTATCTTGTCTCTTGTGCTAGCAATCATGGCATAGACAAATATAAATCCTAGCATAATGTACAATGTATTCATGTTCATCGCAATTACTTCCTTTTTTTATTCTATATAAACATTATATAGGTTTTGTAGACGCTTGTAAACCTTTTAATTAACTTATTTATCGTCCATTTCTTCTAAAAATTGATTTTTCTACTATAATTTGTTATGATTAAGTGTACTTTAGTTAAAGGATTATTGAATAATGAAATTTTTAACAAATATTAACGATGAAAAATATACTGAATTTATAAAAAATCACAAACATGGTAATATGATGCAAGCTATCGAGTGGTCTCACATTAAAAATACTTGGGGGGCTGTAAGAGTAGCTGTCGCAGATGAAAATGATAATATTGTAGCTGCTGTACAGATTCTAACTCGTCAAGGATTATGGTATGCACCACGTGGTCCAATTCTTGATTATACTAATACTGAGCTACTTAATTTCTTTTTAACTAACCTTAAAAAATTCGCCAAAGACAAAGGTGCTAAAATGGTTAAATTAGACATCCCTACTGCGGTAAAAGATGAGAAGTTAGCAGTGTTTAAGGATGTTGAGGTAGATAGAGAGAACAACAGTCTTATTAAAGTATTCAAGGAGAATGGCTATAAACACAAAGGTTTCAACCTTGATATGAGCAGTACTATCCAACCACGTTTTAACACAGTTACGAAACTTGAACAAGAAGTCCCTGATCTTTTCCCAAAAGATACACGTCGCTTAATTCGTGATGCAGAGAAAAAATTCGTTGAAGTTAGACGTTGTGGTAAAGAGAATCTTGATGACTTTCTTTTCGCACTAGCTTGTACTGAAAAAAGAAAAAACATCTCTCTTCGTGGACGTGAGTATTTCGAAAACTTACTAGATACATTTGGTGATAATGCTTTATTATACATTTCATATATAAATGTAGAAAAAGCTGTAAAAGAATGCCATTCTAGAAAAGAAGCTCTTGAAGATGAAATTGAAGCTCTTGGAGAAAAATCACCGAAGAAAAAACGTACTCTTCTTGAACAAGTAGCTGGAATTGAAAAACTAATCGTTCTATTTGATAGCTTAGAGATAGAAGATAAGAGCAAGGATCAGGTTATAAGTGCTGCGATTACTATTGCCTATGGTAACCATGCAGAAATTATTTACGCTGGTATGAATGAAGATTTCGCGAAGCTTCCTGCCCAGTATAAAGTCTTTTCTGATACGATGAAAAAAGCTCAAGAAATGGGTGTTAAAGAAGTATCTATGGGTGGTATCGAAGGAGATTTAAACGACAGTTTACTTGGTTTCAAATCAAAATTCGCTCCTAATATCGTAGAATACTACGGAGAGTTCGATTTAGTAATCTCTCACGTATTCAATTTAATGTACAACTACGGATTACCACTAAGAAGAAAAGTATTAAAACTAATAAAAAGATAAAAAACAAGTCTGTAAATCACTATGGTTTACAGACTGTTTATTTTAATCTACTGTTTTTAGGGTAACTTATGACACTTTGTTATCACAATTTCCAAGTAATTTTGTTCATTATCCATCCTAATATAACGGCAACTGCTGCAATAATAAAAATTATATGTAATCCTTGATATGAGTGTTCTATACTGTTAATGCCATTAACTTGGCTAGCATATACTAAACCATAAATTGATGCCATAAGAGTTTGGCCTAATGTTCTTAATAATAAGCTAAAAGTAGTTGCTATATTAAGTTGTTCTTTAGGTACAACTTCTTGGAATGCTACTTGGGCTGATGGGAAAATCAAACCATGGCCGAGTCCAAGGAAAGCACCACTAATCGAAATATAGTAATAAGAAACACCTATTGGTGCAAAGGCCATCATAAATACTGAAACAGACATCGCTATAAAACCTATATTTATAAGTTTTTCAAACGACCATTTACTTATAAATTTAGCAGAAAATCTCGTTGCTAACATAACTGCGATAGAACTAAAAATCTGTGTCCCACCAGCCATAGTTGCACTAGTTCCTAATACAACCTGCGCCCACATTGGAGCGTAGATACTATATCCGATAGCAAAAGCATAGACCAAAACCATAATTAGATTTTTCGTAATGTAAGACATATTCTTTAACAAACTGATCGGAAGAATCGGTTCTGTTTCCTTCTTTTCCCACTTCCATAGTATATAACCACTAACAATTACAAATATTGCTAGTAAATTATTCATAAATATATTAAGCTTCGGAAGATTACTAATCCAATAAAGAATAACACCCGAAATAATCACTAATAACCCACTACCAATGTAATCAACTCTTGGTTTTTGTGAAATTACAGTTTCCTTATAAAAAATTTGGATTAACACTAAAGAAACTACTGAAAATGGAACAAGGCTAAAAAATATCCAAGACCATCCTAATACATCAACTACAAAACCTCCAGCAATAGGACCTAAGATACTTGCCACACCATAGAAGGCTGTAACCCATCCCAAGGCAACCGCTCTTTCTTTAGCATCAGGGAAAAGCTTAGCATATATTACAAAAGGAATTGAAATCATTCCTCCTATACCGATACCCATTAGCCCTCTAGCAAATACCATCATCCAGATATTCACAGAAAATCCTCCTAAGATAGAAGCTATTGTGAAGATTAAAATTGATAATTGAAATGCTTTTTTATTACCTATAACTTCTCCAAGCTTACCCCAAAGAACCGTTGTCATAGCTATAAAGAATAATAACATAGAAGTTAATAGACCTAATTGATTTATACCATCTAAATCCTTTATAATTTGCGGTAATGCTGTATTCAACATTGTTGTATCTAGTCCACCTATAAAATTAGCTAAAAGTAAAGCTATCATAGATAAATGTTTTTGAATTTTCGTCATTGTATTTCCTTTCATTCTTTTCAATTTATTTTCAAAACATTTATTTATTATATACTATATTTTCTATTTTCGGAAGATTAAGCATATATAATAGGAAATGACTCAAAATCGTGATTTCATAGAAATCGATTTTATCGAGTCATCCTCGCAAAGTTTATTAGATACCTAAAAAGCTTTTATAAAGCGAATTTAGATATCAGTAAACCACTTGCGTTGTACGTAAGAATTTTTAGTGCCAAAGACACGTTAAAATTCTTACGTATAACGTATGCAAGGACACACCAAGAAGTGAGTCGTAAGACGAAACTGATTGGATTGTGTCTACTGCTGAGGCTATGAGTTCTCATATACACTTTGTTAAAATTTGGGTCTTTTGGGTCAGCCTTTTCCTCGATAAAATGCAACAGCATTTTATTTCTACCACTATAAAGAACAAATGAAAATATATAAATTATAAAATTGTTAGTTATCTACTATAATAATGTGCTAGCAAATTAGAATCCTTTTTTAATAATAGAAAACTTTGTATTTAGTTTAAATTTTAACTTATTTTTCGCTACTGTTTTGGAGTAGCTGAAGTAAAATACTTTAGTGTTTTACTAGGAAAATTCGAGATTACAAGCTCGAATTTTAACTGGAAAATCCTTTTGTGATAACAAAAGATTTGGAAGTGTCCTAAGCTACATTAAAAACAGTAGAATTTAAAAAATGACGCCTCACATATAAATTAAAAGAGCTGTCCTCTTTAGTGATTTCATCAAAATCATACTATTGAGTCAGCTCTCTTTGTATTATATTTTTTTAACGAATTCAGATTTTAGTTTCATAGCTCCGAAACCATCAATCTTACAATCGATGTTGTGGTCTCCATCAACTAATCTGATATTTTTAACGCGAGTTCCTTGTTTTAATGTAGAAGAACTACCTTTAACTTTTAAATCTTTAATTACAGAAACTGTATCTCCATCTTGAAGTACATTTCCGTTAGCATCGCGGTAAACTTTTTCCTCTTCTGCTCCACTAGTATCTTCTGGTGACCACTCGTGAGCACACATAGGACATACTAGCATATTTCCATCTTCATAAGTATATTCACTTTTACATTCTGGACAATTAGGTAATGTCATTTGTTTCCTCCATAAAATTTCATATTTGTACAAAGGATATTATACCATAATGAGAAGCAATATCAAAATAATATCAAAAAATTATTTTCTTTAAAACGTTGATATTACAACGATTTCATCCAACAACATATTCAATAAAAGAATTTTTTTTGAAAAATCGTCTACTTTTGTAGGCAAAGTACTTGAAATTTTAAAAAAGTAAGAGTAAAATATGAATTAAATAGTTTTCATTTATATTTATTATACAGATATAAAAAATAAACAATAAAAATTTAATGTAAAAGAGGAATCAAATTATGGTTAAATATGATTTATTAGTAGTAGGATTCGGTAAAGCCGGAAAAACTTTAGCAGCAACATTCGCTAAAGAAGGAAAAAAAGTAGCAGTAGTTGAAGAAAGCAGTGCAATGTACGGTGGTACTTGTATTAACATCGGATGTATTCCAACTAAAACTTTAATCGTAGCTGCAGATAACAAAAAAGACTTCGCAGAAGCTAAAGCTACAAGAGATGCTGTTGTATCTAAACTTAACGCTAAAAACTTCGCTATGTTAGACAATAGTCCAAACGTTGATGTTTACACAGCTCACGCTAAATTCGTTTCAAACAAAGTAGTAGAAATTTCTGCTAACGGAGAAACTAAACAACTTGAAGGTGAAATCGTAGTAATTAACACTGGAGCTAAAAACAATGTATTACCAATTCCAGGATTAACAACATCTAAAAATGTTTACGATAGCACTGAATTCCAAAAATTAGAAAAAGCTCCTAAAACTCTAGGAATTATCGGTGGAGGTAACATCGGATTAGAATTCGCTAACCTATACGCTCGTCTTGGAGTTAAAGTTACAGTTATCGACTTCGCTCCTGGAATCTTAGGAAGAGAAGATAAAGATATCGCTGAACTTGCTCAAGGATATTTAGAAGAAGCAGGAATCGAGTTCAAATTAGGAACTGCAACTAAAGAAATCCGCAACAACGGAGAACTTGTAGTTGTTGATACAGAAAAATATGGTCCACTAGAATTCGAAGCAGTATTACACGCAACTGGACGTCGTGCTAACACTGAAGGATTAGGATTAGAAAACACTGACATCGAATTACGTCCAAACGGAACAATCGTAGTTGACGAATTCTGTCAAACAGCTGTAGAAAATGTATTCGCAGTTGGTGATGTTAACGGTGGATTACAATTCACTTACGTATCATTAGACGACTTCAGAGTAGTTAACGGATACTTACACGGTAACAAAGAATACACAACTGCTGACCGTAAAAACGTACCTTACTCAACATTCATCTCTCCAGCATTATCTCACGTTGGATTACACAAAGAAGAAGCTGAAGCAGCATACCCTAACGTTGCAGTAGCATCATTACCAGTTGCTAACATGCCAAGAGGAGCTGTTAACCAAGATCCACGTGGATTATTCCGTGTAACTGTAGACAAAGACACTAACTTAATTCTTGGAGCTACTTTATTCGGTAAAAACTCAGAAGAAATTATCAACCTAATTAAAATGGCAATTGATAACAAAATTCCTTATACTTACATCAGAGATCAAATCTTCACTCACCCAACAATGGCTGAGAACTTAAATGATGTATTCAAATTAATCTAATAACTGCAAAAAGCTTAAAATCTCAATAATAATTTGAGGTTTTAAGCTTTTTTTGTTTATTTCAACTGTATTTCTACTATATAAATTTATAAAATTTTCAAATAAATAAAAAAATATGTCTCAATCCCTTTACAAATCAATGGTTTTCTTGTATAATGTACACATGTCTTTTTAAAAAATACAATAAAATAAAGAAGGAGATCGAACAATGAGTTTATATAAAAGAATTCCATTAATAGCAAAACTTATTATCGCTGTAACATTAGGGATAATCTTAGGAAGTACTCTACCAACGTCAATCATTAGAGTTTTCGTAACATTCTCATCTATTTTCAGCGCATTCTTAGGATTCACAATTCCACTTATTATCGTAGGATTTATCGTACCAGGTATCAGCCAAGTTTCAAACAACGCTGGTAAATTACTTGGATTATCAACAGGGGTTGCTTATATTTCTACAATTATCGCAGGAACATTCGCATTCCTAACAGCTCAAGCAGTATTACCAAATATCTTAGCTAACGCTACATTACAATCATTCAAAAACCCAGAGGATTTATTATTAAAACCTTTTATCGAGTTTAAAATGACTCCAATTTTCGATGTTACTACTGCGCTTATTATCTCATTCATCTTAGGAATCGGGATTTCAGCAACTCAATCAGAAGGACTTAAACAAGGATTCGCAGATTTCGGAGAAATCATTGAAAAATTACTTGCTACAGTAATTATTCCACTTCTTCCATTCTACATCCTAGGTGTATTCATGAACATCACAGCTTCTGGTGAAGTATTCAAAATCTTAAAAATCTTCGCTATGGTATTCGTAATTATCATTATTATGCACGTAATAATCATTATTATTCAATACTTCGTAGCTGGAACAGTTAACGGAAGAAACCCATTCAAGATGCTTGTTAACATCTTACCAGCATACATGACTGCAATCGGTACTCAATCATCAGCGGCTACTATTCCAGTAACACTGAAAAGTACTAAAAAAATGGGTGTTGATAAAAATATCGCAAACTTCACTATTCCATTATTTGCAACTATCCACTTATCAGGAAGTACAATCACATTAACTACATGTGCATCTGCAGTATTCTGGTTACAAAACGGTGCTGCATTCCCATCAGCTGCAGTAATGATTAAATTCATCTTATTACTTGGAGTAACAATGGTAGCTGCTCCTGGTGTTCCTGGTGGAGGAGTTATGGCAGCTCTTGGATTATTACAATCAGTTCTTGGATTCAACGAAATCATGTTATCTCTAATGATCGCATTATACATCACTCAAGATAGCTTCGGAACTGCATGTAACATTTCTGGAGACGGAGCTTTATCAGCAATCGTTGATAAACTAAACAAAATCTTCTTCAAAAAAGAAGTAAATCAACAAGCATAAAAAACTATCCCGCAAACATAAGTTTGTGGGATTTTTCATATTCAATTAGTTGAAGATGTCTCGCTCCACAATCAAAAGAACATTAACTTTTAGGAGAGGCCTTCAACCCCTAAATATTATAATTAAATTCACCTACTGTTTATAGTAGCTGCAGTAAAACTTATAGTTTTACTTAGAAAATCAAAGACTACAGGCTTTGATTTTAGCCGGAAAGTCCTTTTGCATTGCAAAAGAATTGGAGGCGTCTAAAGCTACATTAAAACAGTAGGTTTTAGAATTTAACCTATCAAAAAAGCGACTCTTTGAACTTAATCTCCGAGCCGCTTCTTTTATTCTATTTTAGTTTATATCTTAGTTTTACCGGGTTATGATCACTATATCTATACTCTTGATTTAGCGTCTCTACCCCAAGTACTTCTATATTTTCACTCGCGATATATCCATCGATAATAAAGCCATAAGTACCTTCACTATCCTTCACATAAGGCTTATTATTAAGTCTTGCCGAATTTTTACTCTCATCATATACTAAGTTAAATCCTGCAGGTAACATACTCTTATCTAAATTCTCAGCACGCCATAATTCTTTTGGCACAACGTTAATTTCATCTTGAGTTAAAGTTTTTAATGACTGATTGAAATCTGCTCCGACAAGAACATAATTACCTTTCTTATACTCATAATCGATAAACTCAAGAAGTTGTTTCATCTGAGCTTTTTTACCAGAATTACCTTTATCATAAGCATCTAAGTGAGCATTAATCAATACTAGATGTTTATCACTATTTTCTACTTTTGTATAAATAACAGAGAATCCTCGTTTTAAATTAGCAAGTCTCTCTGGGAATGTGAATGGAATCGCCATTTGGAATCTTCTTGCATTCTCCACGTTGAAACTAGTCGCAGTATAAATACCACTCTTAACTTTACCTAACGGCGGTACTGGATAAGGCACATATCTAACCTTGAAGTTATACGCTAAAATACTATTTAAACCTAGTATCTCATCAAATTTAGTAACCTGATTGATATTGTAGCTACGTTTTGAATCCTCATCTATCTCTTGAATAAAATTGACATTAGCTTTTTCATTTTTTACTATCTCTGTAATATTTTTTAGATTTTCTTCAACATGAGCTTTATCTAGTGGTAGAACCATCTTCCCACCATCCAGAAAGAAGTCTTCATCTTTATCAAGACCAGCATATCCTATGTTCCAGTTAAGAGCTGTATACTCTGTTCCTACCTTAGCAGTTTCCGAAGTACCTTGTTTAGTTACCTTCAAACTCTCAACCCCATTAGGACTATATTCTGTAGCCCATAAATATCCAACTAATCCTGCAAACCCTAAAATCCCCATAAGCACTAACCCTAATACTATCTTTAATATTTTTTTCATCTTTAACCTCATAAAAAATAGAAGGAGCAAGGAAATCTATTTATAAATCATGATTTTCAAGCTGCCCTCCATTAAATTTCATTGTAAATTATTTAATTACTCTTTTTTGTCTCGTAGTTGTGAAACTATAATACCTACGAAGACGATAAGCATACCTATTCCTTCTCTTAGGCCTATATGCTCACCAAGAATAAGAACCCCACCTATCGCAGCTACAACAGACTCTAAACTTAATATTAGCGATGCTGTATGCGGTGGTACATCTTTTTGTCCTACGATTTGTAAAGTATATCCTACTCCACTAGAAAGCACCCCTATCGCAAGTAGTGGCCAAATAACGCTCATTATATCTGCAAAGACGATTGTTTCCTTGAAAGTTGCTAATCCTAAGCTCAATATAGATACAACTACTAATTGAACAAGTGATAAGAACATTGAATTAACTCTAGCAGCTGAATAGTCAATAACAATAATGTGAATCCCGAATAGAACCGCACTGATCAGGACGATAATATCTCCCATCTCTAAAGCAAATTCTTCTTTTACCGATAAGAAATAAAAACCAATTACAGATAAAATTAATCCTATAATAAAGAATTTATTAAGCTTATTACCTAAGAATACCCCGATAAACGGTACTATACAAATGTATAACACTGTAATAAATCCAGCTTTCCCTGCTGTTGTCATCCCGATACCTATTTGCGAAATATACATTGCAAAAAATAATACTATTCCACAGATACCACCAAGTATCCAACTTTTATTTTTTGTTATTGGCTCTGCCAAAATCTTAGGATCCTGACTTCTATATAGACTTGGAATCAGAAGTGCTACAGCACCAAGAAATACTACTGCGATTACTGATCTTATACCTACAACTGTAAGAGGCCCTAGAACCTTACTCGCAATATTTTGCCAAATAAAAGCTAATCCCCAAATAATCGTAACAATTATTAACAATAACTCTGAAATAAATTTTCTCATTAATACACCTTTCCTATAAATTTTCTATGAATTTTAAAATTCTAAAAGGGAGTGACTCAAAAATCGTGATTTCGTGGAAATCGATTTTGTCGAGTCACCCCCGCACAGTTTATTAGATATCTAAAAAGCTTTTCTAAAGCGAATTTAGATATCAATAAACTACTGCGTCTATGAGTTCTCATATGAACTTTGTCAAATTTTAGAACTTTTGGGTCAAACCCAGTATACTTTTATAATTTTATACGTTATTTACAAAAAATTCAACTGTTAGCATTCCATACTCTAGTATTATTAAATACAACTTCTCACAGTCACTATTTCCTCGGAAATACTCTAAAATTTCTATTGATAATTAGAAAAGAGCAACTCAAAGACATCTATTTCAAACGAAATATTAATCTTCAAGTTGCTCTTAGTTATTTTAATTTAATATTTTACAATCTAAACAATTATACACGTCATAATAATCTAATAAAACGAGGTTTTATTTATGTTTTTTTGATTAAAGTTCATCTTCAATCACTATATATTATTTTTCAGGAGCCTCTTTTGTTAGTTCTAGATTTTCCACACTTAAACGTCCCTTTGTGAAATCTTCAACATTGAAGTGTTTTACTCTCTTGTTAACATAAGTGATTTCTGTATCCCAGCTTAGCCCAAAGAATGGCAATTCATCTGCGATTAAATCATCGAATTTGTTATATGCTTCTTTTAATTTATTATCATCAAACATTTCATCTGATCTTTGTTCTTTGAAGGCTTCATCGATTTTATCACTAGTATATCTAAAGTAGTTGAATTGTGACTGACGTCCGAATAGTTCTTGACGACTAGGGTCTGATCCGTGATGACCTGCACCTAAGAATAAATCGATCTCTGGGTCATCTCCTAGTACTCGTTGATCCCATTCTTTTTTACCCATTAGCTTATTGTCTAGTAACTTGACATCTAGACCTACTTCTTTCCATGATTTAATAAATGTGTCGGCTAGGGCTTGGTCATAGTTATTTCCACCTTGGAAGGCAAAGTTGAATACTAGTTTATTCCCTTTATTATCTTCTCTTAATCCGTCTCCGTCTACATCTTTGTAACCAGCTTCATCCAATAATTTTTTAGCTTTTTCTACATCTTTTTTAACAACAGTAGCTTTTTCATTTCTTAATTTTCCTACTGTTGGTGGATATAGTGCTGATCCAGTTGGTGTGAAACGTAGGCCTTTATAGATTTTCTCATTAATTTGATCACGGTCAACTGCATATAAGAAGGCTTGTCTTACATTTTTATTATTAAATTTAGTGTTTTCTAAAGGTACATTTTCTTTTTTCTCTTTATCGTATTTACCAAATTTAAATCCTACAAATGACATGAATGAAGATGGTTGTCCTAGTAGCTCACCATTTTTCGCATCTTTTAATCCTTCATAGACTGTTGTGTTAATGTCAGTTAGATAGTCTATTTCACCATTTTTAAGTATTTGACTCGCTTGTGCTGGTGCTACTGCTTTAAATTCAACTTTAGGTACTTTTATCTCATCTTTTTTATAGTAGTATGGATTAGCCTCAGCTATAACACTTTCTCCCTGTACTTCTTTAGTTATTACATAAGGACCGTATGACAATGGGCGTTTTGTTAATTCAGCTTCTCCAAATCTTGCAAAGTCAGTTACTTTTGCGATTTGTTTTGCGTTAGAGAATGCGTAGATAAATCCATCTCCCCATAACATTGAAGGTGATAACTTACTATATTTAATAACTACTGTTTTATCATCTTTCGCTTGAATACCTGAGATTGTCTTAGCTTTTCCTTCATGATAATCTTTCATACCTTCGATAAGCTCAAACGAACCGTTATATCTTACATTTTCTGTGTATTTTGGATTTCCTAGCAGTTCATAACTAGCGATTATATCTTTTGATGTAAGATCTTCACCATTATTCCATTTCACTCCATCATGAATCGTTAAGGTTGCTTCATTTTTATCTTTATCAATGTGTAATTTTACAGGTGCGTCGTTGTCATCTAACTTATATTTCAACGCATCATCTACTGGAAAAGTTTTTCCGAATACTGTTTCTGTAATAACCCCATCAGCCTTGTTAGCGTGTAGTACTGGGTGGAATAATCCAACAAATGGGCTATTTGTTAGTATTCCATATTTGAATGTAGCATCCTTAACTGTACTCCCTCCATTATCCGCAGATACTTTGAAGTCTACTTTCGCTTTAGTTTGATTTTGGTTACTGCTATTTGAGCCTGTAGAACATCCTGCTAATAAAATTGATAGTGCAAATACAGAACTGAATACTGATAATATTTTTCTTTGTTTCATAGTTAATTTTCTCCTGAATAATAGTGTTAATTTTAAGACGTTTATATATTTAACCTACTCTAAAAAGAGAAAAAATACCGCATAGTTTACTTTACTATGCGGCACTATCGAATTTTAAGTACATTGTATAATTACAAATTTCCTACCTTGCCGACATAGACACTTTTTAGAGCACGCTAAAATTGTGTCTATGTCGTTAAAACATACACACAATATTATCTACGCCATTGCCAAGATTGAATATTGAAATTTTGTTTCATGGTAGTCCTCCTAATCATTAAGTTTTTCATTTTAGTTATAATGAAAAATCTTTTGTACTTTTTGTTATATTTATTTTACTACTAATTGTATAAAAAATCAAGAGTTTTTTGAATTTTCTTTCAATTATGAAAAAATAAACGACATAGACAACCGAAGTTATCTATGTCGTAAGTTAATTTTTATTATTTAGCACCTTCGTTAGCTGTTAACTCAATGTCATAAAGTTTGAATTGGTTTTTCTTAGCTTTAGCTAAATCGTATGATTTAATACGTTTGTTGAAGAATGAGATACTTGTATCCCAGCTTAATGGGTAGAATGGTAATTCTTCAGCTACTTCTGTATCAAATTTGTTGTAAGCTGCTTTTAATTTAGCTTCGTCAAACATATCTGCTGATCCTTGAGCTTTGAAGCTGTTTTCGAACGCTTCAGTAGTGTAACGGTATAAGTTTAATGGAGCTTTTTTACCTAGTAACTCTTGACGGTTAGGGTTTGTTCCAAATTGCCAAGCTGCTTGGAAGATATCGATTGATGGATCATCTGCTTGTACACGTTGAGAGAAGTCTTTTGGAGACATAAGTTTTCCGTCTACTAATTTAACATCTAATCCTACTTCTTTCCAAGATTTAACGAATACATCAGCTAATGCTTGGTCATATTCAGCACCTGTGTTACGGATTGCGAAGTTGAATGAAAGTTTGTTTCCGTTTTTGTCTTCACGTAGTCCGTCACCATCTTTATCTTTGTATCCTGCGTCATCTAATAATTTTTTAGCTTTTTCTACATCTTTTTTAGCTGCAGTTGCATTTTCGTTTACTAATTTACCTACAGCTGCTGGGTACATACCAGATCCAGTTGGAGTGAAACGTAATCCTTTGAAGATTTTTTCATTGATTTGGTCACGGTCAACCGCATATAGGAATGCTTGACGTAAGTTTTTGTCAGCTAGTTTAGAGTTAGGATCAACTACGTTTTCACCTTTTTCTTTGTCGAATTTACCTAGTTTGAATCCTACATATGACATGTAACGAGAAGTATCACCTAAGAATGTTCCGTTTTTGATATCTTTTGCTCCTTCGTAAACACTTGGAGTAACGCTATCAAGATAGTCAACTTCTCCATTTTTGATTACTTGGCTAGCTTGAGCTGGAGCTACTGTTTTGAACTCGATTTTTTTAAGTTTCATCTTGTCTTTGTTGTAGTAGTGAGGGTTTTGTTCAGCAAGAACACTTTCTCCGTTTACTACTTTAGTGATGTAGTAAGGACCATATGATAATGGTTTTTTGTTTAAGTCTGCTTCAGCAAATTTAGCGAAGTCTTTAGAAGCTTCTTCTACTTGTTTAGCGTTTAAGAAGTCAGTAACTAAACCTTCACCCCATAGTAATGATGGACGAACATCAGTATATTTAATTACTACAGTTTTGTCATCTTTAACTTGAAGTCCTGAGATGTTTTTCGCTTTTCCAGCGTGGTATTCTTTCATACCTTCGATGAATTCGTATGACTCATTATAACGAGTATTTGTAGTGAATTTAGGGTTACCCATAAGTTCGTATGTAGCTACGATATCTTTAGAAGTGAATGCTTCACCGTTGCTCCATTTAGCACCATCGTGAATAGTTAATGTAACTTCTTTCTTATCACGATCTAAGTGGAATTTAACAGCATCGTCTGCATTATCTTGAAGAACACGACCTTCTTCGTCAGTAGAGAATGTTCCACCCATAACAGCTTGGTTTACGTATTGGTCTTCTGCTTTATCTGAGAATACAGGGTTCCAAAGACCTGTTAATGGTTGAGCTGATAAGATACCATATTTTAATGTAGCACCATCTACAGCTGATCCACCGTTATCAAAGCTTGTTTTAAATTCTACTTTTGCTTTAGGAGCGTTTTTGCTTCCAGAATTACTTGATGTTGAACATCCAGCTAAAATTACTGAAAGAGCCATCGCTGAACTAAATACTTTTAGAAACTTATTCTTTTTCATTTTATTTCCTCCATGATATATAAAAACTTATTTTCAATTATTTATGAAATAAGTTTAACATTATTTTAAAAATAAGTCAAGTGAATTTTCAGAAAATAATAAAAAAATAACAAAATTCTTTTTTGAAATTTCTGTTCGTTTTTTTAAAAACATAAATTTAATATCAATAAACTATCTTGTAAATTATTATTTATAAAACGTACATATCTTTTACTTTACTTACATATCAAGGATATTCAGCATCCATAAACTATTTATTCTTTTCAAAATTTTGTTAAATTGATATATTTATTTTCTTATATAAAAAAGGACTACTCAAGTTATTTCTTGAGTAATCCTTCTTTCAACATAAACTTAATATAAAATTTTTAAATTATCCTTTAGCACTATCTTTATTAGTAAGCTCTAATGCATATAGTTTTTGTTCACCATAAGCGTATTTTTTAACATCGAAGTTTTTGATACGTTTATTTACCCATGTGATATCTGTACTCCAGCTAAATGGTAACCAAGCAGCTTCTTCTGCAAAGTCTTTATCAAATTTCTTGTATGCTTCTTTTCTCTTAGCATCATCTAGCATTTCTTTAGAGTTGATTGTTTCTAAGTCTTTTTTAAGCACATCACTCATATATCTTTGATAGTTAACTTTAGCTTTATCACTTAGTAAACGCGCTGGGTTAGGGTTAGTACCCAAGCTCCACGCCCCTTGGAATAAATCGATAGATGGATCATCACTCGTTACACGTTGTGTCCAGTCTTTTGATGACATTAATTTTCCATCAGCTAGTTTTACATCTAGCCCTACTTCTTTCCATGACTTAATGAACGCATCAGCAAGAGTTTGGTCATAGTCTTGACCTGTATTACGGATAGCAAAGTTAAATGTTAATTTTTTACCATCTTTATCCTCTCTTAATCCATCTCCATCAACGTCTTTAAGTCCGGCTTCATCAAGAAGTTTTTTCGCTTTTTCTACATCTTTTTTGAACTTGAATCCATCTTTATCGTAATAGTCTTCTGAACGTGTTGGATAAATACCTGAGTTTGTAGGTGTAAAACGAAGTCCTTTGTAAATTTTTTCATTTAATTGATCCCAGTCTACCGCATAACCGAATGCTTGACGTACACGTTTATCCGCTGCTTTTGCGTTTGGATTTACTTTAACTTCATTTTTTTCTTTATCCCATGTACCTAGCTTAAATCCTACATATGAGATATAGAAATCTGGTTGTCCTAGTAATGTCCCATTTGAGTAGTCTTTTACCGCACTCCATACATTCGGAGTTACTTGTGACATGTAGTCAATTTCACCATTTTTAATTACAGAGCTTGCCTGAGCTGGCGCAACTACTTTGAATTGGATTTCTTTTACTTTTACATCATCTTTTTTGTAGTAGTATGGATTTTGTTTAGCAAGTACGCTTTCTCCATTTACTACTTTATCTAAGTAGTATGGCCCGTAAGATAATGGTTTTGTATTTAATTCCGCTTCTACAAATTTGCTGAAGTCTTTTGATGCTGCAGCTACTTGATCTTTATTAAGGAATGTTGTTATGAATCCACTTCCCCAAAGAAGAGCTGGTTTTACATCTTTATATTGAATAACTACTGTTTTATCATCTTTTTTAGTAAGACCTGAGATTTTTTCAGCTTTACCTTCATGATAATCTTTTAGACCCTCTATTGTTTCAAATTCGCTCTTATAACGAATATTATCTTTATACTTAGGATTAGCCATAAGTTCGTATGTTGCGATAATATCATCCGCGACTACGTCTTGATTATTACTCCATTTTAAATCTTTACGGATAGTAAGTGTTACCTGTTTTTTATCCTTATCTAAATGGAACTTAACCGGTGCGTCTTCATCATCTTCTTTTAATTTATATGAATGATCAAAAGCGAATGTGTGTGCCATAGTATCTTCCATTACTGCATTGTCTGTTGCTTGTAGGTGAAATACTGGGTTAAACATACCTGTTAATGGATCAGCACTTAAGATACCAACTTTTAGCACAGAATCACTTACTGCACTTCCACCGTTATCAACAGATGTTTTAAATTCTACCGCTGGTTTACCATCTTTCGATGATTTTGATGATGTTGAACATCCTGCAAGAATGATTGATAGTGCCATTGCTGAACTGAATACTTTTAAAAATTTATTTTTCTTCATTTTTTCCTCCAATATAACTCTAGTTTGTCGATAATTAAAAATAACAAAATTTAAGACGAAGTATCCTTGCTACATTAAAGCACGATACTTCGCCTTAAATTTATGTAAAATTGTAGCTCTACATATTTAATTAATATGATTTAAGGAACTTATATCCTTTAAATCCTTACATTTTAAGTTATATCTATTTCTAATTAATATTTCTATAATATAAACTGTATATTCATATTCTCAAAGTTGAGAGGGCTTCAATCAAAATATTCTATGAAATTTTAATTTTCCATCCCTCTCAAAATTAATTGAAAATAAAATGAAATATAAGTTTATTAGGGGGAGTTTTAACTAAGTGCCCTTAGCCAAATCTCATTCCTAAACTAAATTAATTTTTCGCTGGTGCGTCAGCAGTTAACTCTAAACCGTAAACTTTTTGTTCACCAGTTTTTAGTTTCGCTAGATCTAATGATTTAACACGTTTGTTAACCCATGTCATTTGTTGTTGCCAGCTGAATGGTAACCAAGCAGCTTCTTCTCTGAATTGTTTATCGAATTTTTGATATGCATCTTTAAGTTTAGCATCATCAAACATGTCACTGCTTCCCATTGCATCTAATGATTTTTGTAGTTCTTCAGTTGTGTAACGTTGTAAGTTAAGTGGTGAAGTTTTTCCTACTAATCCACTTGGGTTAGGGTCACTTCCTAATCCCCAAGCTCCTTGGAAGATATCGATTTGTGGATCATCTGCTTGTACACGTTGAGACCAATCTTTAGATGACATAAGTTTTCCATCAGTAAGTTTAACATCTAATCCTACTTCTTTCCAAGATTTAACGAATGTATCTGCTAATGTTTGGTCGAAGTCTTGACCTACGTTACGGATAGCGAAGTTGAATGTAAGTTTTTTACCGTTTTTATCTTCTCTTAATCCGTCTCCATCTGTATCTTTAAGACCTGCTTCATCAAGAAGTTTTTTCGCTTTTTCTACGTTCTTAGTATATTTCTCACCGTCTTTATTGTGGAACATTTTAACAATCGGTGGATAGAATCCAGAACCAGTTGGTGTGAAACGTAATCCTTTATAGATTTTTTCATTGATTTGATCCCAGTCTACTGCGTAACCGAATGCTTGACGTACTCGTTTGTCAGCTGCTTTAGCGTTTGGATCTACTTCTACTTCACCTTTTTCTTTGTTGAATTTACCTAGTTTGAATCCTACGTATGATACATAGTAGTCAGATTCTCCTAAGATTGTTCCGTTTTTAGCATCTTTAGTACCATCCCAGATACCTGTAGTTAAAGCATCCATTAAGTCTACATCACCATTTTTAAGAACAGCACTTGCTTGAGCTGGTGATACAACTTTGAATTGGATTTCTGGAATTTTTACGTCAGATTTTTTGTAGAAGTAAGGGTTAGCTTTCGCTAATACACTTTCCCCGTTTACTACTTTATCTAAGTAATATGGTCCATAAGATAATGGTTTTTTATTTAATTCTGCTTCAGCAAATTTAGTGAAGTCTTTTGATGCAGCTTCTACTTGAGCTTTGTTTAAGAATTCTCCGACGAATCCATTACCCCATAATAATGCTGGCTTGATTTCTTTGTACTTAAGTACTACAGTCTTGTCGTCTTTTTTAACTACACCAGAGATGTTTTTTGCTTTTCCTTCGTGGTACTCTTTCATACCTTCGATTACTTCGTACTCATCACTGTAACGAACGTTTTCTGTATACTTAGGATTCCCCATAAGTTCATAAGTCGCAACGATATCGTCCGCTTTTACGTCTTCTCCGTTACTCCACTTAAGATCCTTATGGATAGTTAATGTAACTTCTTTTTTCTCACGATCAACGTGGAACATAACCGGTGCTTCTTTATCATCTTGTTTTAGACGGTTTGCATCGTCAGTCGGGAACGCTCCTGCCATTGTATATTTCATTACATCATTATCTGTTGATTGTAAATAAAATACTGGGTTGAACATCCCTGTTAGTGGATCTGCAGAAGCAATACCAATTTTAAGTTGTTGACCACTTACGGCATTTCCACCATTGTCTACAGCTGTCTTGAACTCGACAGCAGCTTTGCTTCCTTTAGAACTGTTACTTGCGCTTGAGCATCCTGCAAGTAACATTGTGAGAGCCATAGCTGAACTAACTACCTTTAACATTTTTTTCTTTTCCATTATCTTATCCTCCATGCTGTATTGTATACAGCCTTTCTTAAATATTTATTTTTAGCAATTATATCAGAAAAAATTACATGCGTCAAGTAATTGTCAGAAAATTTTACGATGTTTTTTTAATTTTCACTGAAATGAAATTTTATATTTACTGAAGACTTAACAATACACCTCTTAATCCACTGTATTAAATCAGTGCTTAACCCCTGATAATTAACAATATTTAAGATTTTTTAATTAAACACTATCTTTCTTATTAATTATATTTCTATAACAGTAAAATAAAATATTATTTGAAAAAATTTCTTAACATCATAAAAAAAACGGTCATGTAGAAAATCTCTACATGACCTATTAAATTATAATCTTTGTCTAGCATCTAAACTACGTCTTAATGCTCCACCGATAGAGTTGATGCATAAAACGATAATTAAGATCGCAAGGGCTGCTGGCAGCCAAATATACATTTTGTTAATAAGTACGTCTGCATCTTTTGCGTAAGATAACATAGTACCGATACTTGGTGTTCCTGCTGGAAGACCGAATCCAAGGTATGTTAAACCAACCTCGATACCCATATTAGCCGCTAACGATAACGTAGCTTCTACGATAATGATAGAACTAATGTTAGGTAAGATTCCTTGTAACATGATTTTCCAATCAGGTGTCCCCATTGTTTTTGAAGCTAATACGTAATCACGACGTGATTCTGATAAAGCTTTACTACGTACTAAACGAGTTGACCCCATCCATGCGAATGCTGATAAGATCAAGATGAACAGTACTAGACCATAGTCACGTTTGATACTTACGAATACGATGATTACCATCAATGTTGGGATAATTACCATAAAGTCTACGAAACGCATCACAATATTATCAACACGTCCACCGTAGTAAGCAATAACTAATCCTACTGCAGTACCAAAACCAATCGTAATTGCTGTTACTGCTACTGCGATAAGAATAGAGTTAAGCATCCCCATCATTAGCCATCCAAATACTGAGTGACCACCTACGTCTGTACCTAATAAGAATCCATCCTCACCAGGTTTTAAGAAAATATTTAATAAATCTACATCAAAGTAAGTACTGTATACACCACTTACGCGAATGTAAATATTGAAAAGTACTACGAAAATCAAGATAGCACTTAGTGTAATTAAAGCTGCAAATGCACCTTTATCTTTTTTAAACTCACGAGCTACAACTGAAAATCCAGAAGGAGTTTTAGTTATAACTTTTTCTTCTTTTGCTTTTGTCATTGTTCAACTTCCTCCTAGTCCAATTTAATACGTGGGTCTACAATCGCCATAATAATATCACTTAATGTACTACCAAGTAGTGTTAAGAATCCAGAGAATAACATTAATGTTGTAACAACACTATAGTCTCTATCTTGAATACTTTGGTAGAACAGTTGTCCCATTCCTGGGTAACCGAAGATTGTTTCTACGAAGATACCACCACTGAATAATCCAGTAATAGAGAATCCGAAGAATGCTGCGATTGGTAAAATAGAGTTTCTGAAGATGTGTCCTGAGTAAACTTTTTTAACTGGTACACCTTTAGAACGAGCTGTTTTTACATAGTCACTTTGTTTCGCATCGATAACTTCATTACGTAAATATTGAACAGTTGATACAGTTGATAGTAACGCTAAACAGATACCAGGTAACACTAAGTGTTGTAGTTTGTTTATATAATAAGTGAATGTTCCTGGATCAAGGTTAACATCTACAGATCCACTTGTTGGGAACCATCCTAAACCAAAACCGAATAATGCGATCATGAATAAGTATAATACGAATGATGGAATCGCTAAGAAGAAGAAGTTATAAAAGTTTACGAATTTATCGAATTTAGAACCGTTATAACGCCCTGCATACATCCCCATAGGAATTGCGATTGCATACATAATTACCGCTGTAAATAATGACAGGTTGAATGTATTAAAAATTCTTTCTCCTAAAAGCGTTCCTACTGATTTACCAGTAGTATAACTTAGTCCGAAGTCCCCGTGCATAAAGTTTTTCAGCCAAGTTAGGTATTGTTGGTACCAAGGCTCATAGAATCCACTCGCTTGACGAATCGCTTCAATTTGCTCTTGAGAAATTTTTGGATTTTCTGCTAAACCACTAAATGGATCCCCAGGCATAAGTTTAGCTAGACCAAACACTAGTACACTAAGGATGAATAATTGTGGTATCATTACTAAAAATCGTTTTAAAACTACTTTCCACATTACACTTCTCCTCCTTTCATTGCTACATAGTGTGTTTCTGTTAATTTTTTAAGTGGATATACTCTTCCATCTTTATCAAAATAATCGTTATAATGTTTTTGATATTCTTCTTCAACAGCTTGTCTTATTTCTTTTACTTCTTTAGCTTTATCTAAGTTAGTACTTGGAATAGCTGCAATAAGACGTTTTGTATAAATGTGTTGTGGATTATTGTAAATATCTTCACGTGTTCCACGTTCTACGATACGACCACGGTACATGATATAAATGTAATCACACATGTGTTTAACAACCCCAAGGTCATGAGAAATGAATAGATAACTTATATTAAAGTCTTTTTGGATTTTTTTCATGAAGTTTAGAACCTGTGCTTGAACCGAAAGGTCAAGAGCTGATACTGGTTCATCGGCTACGATTAGACGAGGATTACATGCAATCGCACGTGCAACCCCGATACGTTGACGTTGTCCACCTGAGAATTCAAATGGATATTTATACATAGCTTCTTCACCCATACCAACGATGTTTAAAAGTTCTAAAACTCGTTTTTTTGTATCTTCTTCAGATAAGTTTTCAAAGTTACTAATAGGCTCTGCGATAATATCTATAATACGTTTCTTAGGATTTAAACTAGACATTGCATCTTGGAAAATCATTTGAACATCGCGATTATATTTTAGTTTTTTACGAGCTGCTTTTTTAGTAACATCTTCTTCTTTGTAAATAATCTGTCCATCAGTTGCTTTTTCTAAACCTAGAACTACTTTACCAACAGTAGTTTTTCCACTACCACTTTCCCCGATTAGTCCATAAGTTTTTCCAGCTTCGATTTCAAGATCAACGCCATCTACCGCGTATACATGGTCTTTAATTGTATTAAAAAATCCACCACGAATAGGATAATGCACTTTTAGATTTTCAACTTTAAGCATTGTTCTCCTCCCCTTCAAATTCAAAGTTTCTGTAACATGTACAACGTACATGGTGTCCTTCTTCTACTTCATGTAGAGTCGGATTATGTTCGTGATGTTCATCTTTAATCCAAGGAATACGGTTTGCAAAACGACATCCTTGTCTGTCTAAAGTTTTTAAAGATGGAACCATCCCTTGAATAACATAAAGTTCTTCTCCAACTTCCTCGTCATCAATTTGAGGAATACTACGTAATAAACTACGAGTATAAGGGTGCTGTGGATTTTTAAAGATCTGCTCTGCTGTTCCGATTTCTACTACTTCTCCGGCATATAATACGGCTACTCTATCCGCCATCTCAGCAACTACCCCAAGGTCGTGCGTAATTAGGATAATACCAGCATGCATCTCTGCTTGAAGTCCTTTAATAAGGTCTAAGATTTGCGCTTGGATCGTAACATCTAGAGCTGTTGTTGGTTCGTCCGCGATAAGAACACTTGGTTTACAACTCATCGCCATCGCTATCATTACACGTTGACGCATACCACCAGATAATTCATGTGGATACTGTTTTGCACAACGTTCAGGATTTGGAATACCAACCTGTGTTAATAACTCAATAACACGTTTTTGTCTTTCTTCTGCACTTAGTTCAGTATGATAAATTAGAGCCTCTTCAATTTGTTTCCCAATTCTGTGTAGTGGGTTTAATGAAGAAAGAGGATCTTGGAAGATCATCCCAATATCTTTTGTTCTAATTTTATTCATCTCATCTTCTGTTAAATCTAGTATGTTTTTCCCTTTGAAAATAATTTCTCCAGTAGACTTCGTTAGATTTTCATTGTGAAGACGCATAATTGTTGTCGCTAATGTCGACTTACCACAACCACTTTCTCCAACGATAGCCAAAACTTCGTTTTTATATAGGTCTAAACTAACTTTATCAACAGCGTTAAAATAATCATCTTTAATTCTAAATGCTGTTTCTAGATTTTTAATCTCTAATAGTTTTTCCATTCGCCTATCTCCTTCCAATAACATTACTCAATAAATTAATACAATTTTAAACTTTATTTCATTTATTTTCATTTTATCTTGTCTTTCACAAGCATAATTTATTTTATGAATTATAACTTAGTAAAAAACTACATAATACTATATTATAAAATTTTTAGAAAAAAAGCAATAAAAAAATAAAAATTTAACGCGAAAAAACTAGAATTTTCTGAATATTTACAGAAAAGGTTCTCATTTTCATATAAAAATTACTCAATATGATAATTCATTTTATATAGTAGAAAAAAATAAGATCAACTACTAAAACTAATTCCTTAGAAACTATTTTTATAAGTTGACCTTATTTCTTATTATATTTCTATTATCTTAGTTGGAATTACTGGATCAGTATCCATTATAACTATTTTATCATTGCAATCGATAGTCTTATCAGCTTCTAGAATACAATCTATATCCTTATGTTTAAGCGTCATATCCGCTGCCATACGAGCTAGTTCCTTCGTATTGTTTTGCTCACTTAAATGGGCTAAAAAGACATTCTTCGTATTATCTCCTACTATTTTCGTTAAATAATTAGCAGAATCTGTATTTGACAAGTGACCCATATCTGATAATATACGTTGTTTTGTAGTCCATGGATAAGGTCCACTAAGTAGAACATTCTCCTCATGATTACTCTCATAAACAATCGTATGAGAATCCTTCACATAATCAATCATCTTATCAGATACATAGCCCGTATCTGTAAGGATACTTACCCTTTTCCCTTCACACTCAAAAGTATAAAACTGCGGATTAATCGCATCATGACTAACTCCAAAACTATTAACTACCACATCATCAAAAACTTTACTTTCTTCTTTTTCAAAATGAAACTTCAAGTCAGAACTAATCTCACCACATTTCGACATATTCTGCCAAGTAAGTGCGTTGGCATATATCGGAATATTGTACTTTCTAGCTAATACTCCTACTCCTTTAATATGATCTATGTGCTCATGCGTTACAAAGATTGCATTTATATCTTTAATATCACGCTCTATTTGCGCTAAGTTCTCTACTACTTTTTTCCCAGTCAGTCCAGCATCTACTAAACATCTAAAATTATTATGCTCTATAAAAATACTATTTCCACTACTACTGCTGGCTAATACCGATAATTTCAAATTGCACCTCCATACTTAAATTTTACACCTTTATATTATACCACTTTTACAATGCTTTAGGTAGAAAGAACTACAATCTTGAACATTCCTAATCATCTCTCAATATATTTTAAATAAACACTCCTTTAGAATCTTGTTACAATAGGCTACTTGTGTAAATTGTCAGAAAAATTTAAAAAATTACAAAAAAAGACTTGCATTCTGAAAAAATAATGTGTATAATAAAAACAACAAAAACGAGAAGGAGGAACTACAAATGAAACAAACAACAACTTTAAACTCTTGGCAAAACTGGCGTAGATAATGTTGTGTGTATGTTTTTATGACGTAGACGCAACTTTAGTGTACTCTAAAAAGTGTCTATGTCGGCTGTAGAAAAATCGTTTTAAATTTCGCAAAAGGGCCGTATAGAATTCTATACGGTCTTTTCTTTTTAGGGTGAAATACAAAAATCAAAATAATCTTATAGACAATTCGAAAGGAAATAAACAATTATGACAAACTTAGAAAATAACTTAAACAACTTAAAAGGATACTTTGGAGAATTTGGGGGAAGCTTCGTACCTGAAGTTGTACAAAAAGCTCTTGATGAACTAGAAGCAGCTTACGACAAATACAAAGATGATGAAGAATTTTTAGCAGAATATGCTCACTACTTAAAAGATTACTCAGGCCGTGAAACTCCACTATACTACGCTGAAAGTTTAACAAACCACCTTGGAGGAGCAAAAATCTACCTTAAACGTGAAGATTTAAACCACCTTGGAGCACACAAACTTAACAACGTTATCGGACAAATTTTACTTGCAAAACGTATGGGTAAAAAGAAAATTATCGCTGAGACAGGGGCAGGTCAACACGGTGTAGCTACAGCTGCTGCCGCTGCGAAATTCGGTATGGAATGTGAAATCTACATGGGAGCTCTTGATGTAGAAAGACAAAGACTAAATGTATTTAGAATGGAAATGCTAGGAGCAAAAGTTCACGCAGCTCAAGAAGGAGAAAAAACTCTAAAAGAAGCTGTTGACGCTGCATTCAAAGCATGGATTGAAAACATCGACGATACTTTCTACGTACTAGGATCTGCAGTAGGACCTCACCCATATCCTACTATCGTAAAAGACTTCCAAAAAGTTATCAGTCAAGAAGCAAAACGTCAAATTCTAGAAAAAGAAGGACGTCTTCCTGACTTAGTAGTAGCCTGTGTAGGTGGTGGATCTAACGCAATCGGTGCTTTCGCTGAGTTCATCCCTCACGAAGAAGTAGCGTTACTAGGGGTTGAAGCAGCTGGTCGCGGTCTTGATACAGATCGTCACGCAGCAACACTAACACTTGGTACTGTTGGGGTTGTTGATGGTATGAAAACTTACGCATTATTCAATGAAGACGGTTCAGTAAAACCTGTTTACTCAATCTCTCCAGGATTAGACTACCCAGGTATCGGACCTGAACACTCATTCCTAAAAGATGCAAAACGTGCTGAATACGTGAGTGCAACTGATGATGAAGCTGTCGATGCTTTACTTCTATTAACTAGAACAGAAGGAATTATCCCAGCAATCGAAAGTTCACACGCACTTGCAGAAGTAATCAAACGTGCTCCAAAACTAGATAAAAATAAAGTAATTATCGTTAACGTATCTGGACGTGGAGACAAAGACGTAGCTGCAATTGCAGACTACTTAGAAAATAGAAATAAATAATACAAAAACATCGCATACTAGGTTTTCTAATATGCGATGTTTCTTTTCTATTATTTTTTGAATTTCTTATGTAATTCTGTATAGAATAATAATCCTATTAACGTTAAGGCAATTCCTCCCATAGCTAATGATGTTTGTGAGATTAAAGTACTTACTAAAGTATAAACTCCACCAAGAATAGCTATTATAGGAACTATTGGGTATAAAGGTACTCTATATGGTCTTTCTAATTTTGGTTCTTTTTTACGTAGTATAATTACCGCAAGGAATGTTGCAGTGTAGAAGAACCACATTACGAATACTAATAGGTCAGTTAACATATCAAAACTACCTGTTAACATCATTAAGAATGCTATTACTAAAAGTAATAGTCCTGCATTTACTGGCACAGCTCCTTTATTTAACTTCGTCCATACATTTTTTAATGGAATCTGTTCACTTTTCGCCATCGCATAAGGAACTCGAATTCCAGCCATTGAGAATCCGTTAATCGCTCCATATACACTAATAAGTATACCAATCGTAATAATTTTACCACCAATACCACCGAATAACTTAGTAGCTACTTCACTGGCTACAGTTTGATTACCTGCAACATGATCTAATGGTAAAGTCATAAGATAAGCAACATTTATAAGTACATATACAACCATAACAACCGCAAGCCCTAAGAAAATTGCTCTTGGTAAATCTTTTTTAGGATTTTTCATCTCACCTGCCATACTTCCTACGTTCGTCCAACCTTCATAGGCGAACATCGCAGCAAGTAAAGCTCCACCTAGCCCACTAGCGAATGAAATATCTTTCCCCGCTTCTATAGGGAATAATTGTAGCGGTTGTGAGTTAGTTTGAAATAATCCAAATGCAATAATTACTATTAATGGGATTAACTTACAAATAGTGGCTACCGTCTGAATCGTTCCTCCGATTTTTCCACCTAAAAAGTTTAAAAACATTAATGATGCCGCTGCAGCAATGGCTATAGGAAGATGCCAAGTCTTATCTAAATTTAATAAATTTAAAACTTGTGTAGAGAAGATAACCGCAAGAGCTGCAATCATCGCAGGGAAATAAATTACCGACTGCGCCCATCCTAGTAAGAATGCTGCAGTTTTTCCATAAGTTCTTTCTATCCAAACGACCATTCCTCCAACTTCAGGAATAGATGCCGCAAGTTCCGCAACTGTAAGACCTGCACAAATTGTAATAATACCGGCAAGCACCCAAGCTAGTAACCCTAAACTCATCGTCCCTGTAGTCTTATAAATAACAGCCGCTTTGAAAAATACTCCTGCTCCTATTACTGAACCTATTACCGTCATAAAAGCCGGCATAAAGCCTATCGTTCTTTTCAGTTCACTCATTAAATAATCTCCTTATTTTACAGATTTTTTTATACCTAATTATAACCTTTTATGCACTAAAAAGAAAAAAGAAAAGACTCAAAATTTGAATCTTTTGAATATTACTTCTATCTCACCAAAAAGACACTTTTTTTAAATATATAATTAAATTTTAAATATTTATATTTTATTGATTTTTCATACAGTAATTATCTCTGTTACAATTATCATTTTCATATAATTCTTACTATTATTAACAATATTAAAATAATAATATTAATTTCTTAAAATCATTGATAATCACTAATTAATCTGATATAATCAAAATCGGAGAGAGAAGTTAGATGAGGTAATACCTTCTATAAAGATGGTGGCTACTTTTCTACGAAAGGAGTTGGTGCTATGCTCACATACACTAAAAACTTGAAGAAGGGAGTAGCAAGTTGTCTGCATACGAAATTGTACAAACAATTATTGGAATAAACCTTTTAATTGTTTCAATAGTTAGTGCATGCATTATGGCATTAAAAAAAGACAATAAAAAATAACCATCTTTAAAACTTTGAACGGTTAAGACAGTTATTTTTAACTATAATTAATCAGAGTCACCGTCTTTAAAACGGCTCTCTCTTTATGATTTTATTTTAACATAAATATAAAATAAGTGCAATGAATAATTAATACTACAAGTTAATTTATAAATAACAACACATACTAGATAATCTAATATGTGTTGTTGCTTTATTTTTCCCTACTTTCCAAATAATAATTTGAAGAAGTTTAATTTTTGACCGTATCTTAATGTCGCTAATCTATATACTCTAACACTCGCAAATGCTACAAGTAATGTAGTTACAGCTAATATACCATAAGATAATCCTAATTCTTGAATAGATACATTGCTTATTGCATAGCGCGTAAACATTACAAAGTATGATGTGAATGGAACATATGATAAAATCTCCGCAAGTTTAGTGTCTCCTGTTGATCCCATAATATAGTAGTTCACGAAGAATGCACCCATAAATGTTAACATCGGTAAAGTTATCGCTCCGTTGACATCTTCAATCTTACTTACTAATGAAGCGAATGCCGCGTACATGAACATAAACATCACAAATCCAGTTAAAGCAAATGCTAATCCTACACCAAGAACTTTTAAGTCCACATTTTCTATAATATGTTTGATATTATCGCTATATCTAGAACCATTGATTTTTAACCCAGCGAATAATCCACCAATAATTAATCCCATTTGAACAAGTACCGCAACCGATAAGGCTAGTACTTTTCCTAAAATTAAGGTTCTAGGATTTACAGTAACTACTAGTAATTCCATCGCTCTATTGCTTTTTTCTTTAACAACATTTGTCGCAACTACACTACCAAATTGGATTACTGTCATGTAAACGATGAATGTAAGAACATAAACTACTACTACGTTGACTACTTGAGTCTGAGCATCAGAATCTCCACTTACGTTCACAGGTACAGGTTGAGGTAAATGTGATTTCACGTTAGTTACTTTATCATAATCTAAACCATTTTGTTTATAGACTAATTTCTCTACATTTTTTCCAAAAGCTTCTTTAAATTCGCTACTACCTTTACTAAAAATAGATTGTCTAGATAAATATTCATAACTATCTTTAGTTAAAACGATACCTTCATCTAATTTTTTAGCTTTAATGTCTTTTTCTAAAGCCTCTTTACTATCGTATTTTTTAGCTTCTTTTAGATCATCTAACTTAACATTTACATCTTTTACAACATACGCACTACGTGTGAAATTATCATTACTTTCACCTTTAAAAATGTTACTATTAGCAATCGATGGTACAAATGTTATACCTATAGCTATAATGAAATACAATGCCATAATAACTTTTGTCGCTTTTTTCGCGAAAAATTGTTTAAACTCAAAATTAAATACTGTACTAAAATTTTTCATAATTACTTACCTACCTGTTCTTTGAAAATATCTTCTAACGAAGGTTTATAAAGTTTAAATTCTTCTATATTAAAACTACTTCCTGCAAGTTTTGCTAATAATTCTTTTTTAGCACCCTCTTCTTTGAAATCAAGAAGCACTCCCTCTGGAACTAATGAATACTCAATACCTAGTGGTATAGATTTAAGATTAGCTAGCAGTTCATCTTTCTCAAAACCACTAACACTCAAGATCATTTTTCCGTGTCCTAATTGTTTTTTAATATAATCTAAATTACCACTTAGAGTAATTTTCCCTTTTTCTAGTATATTAATATCCTCACAGAATGTTTCCACAACTGGCATTTGGTGAGATGAGAAAATAACAAGTTTATCTTTTTTAATAAAATCTGTAATTATTTCTTTTAACTTCGATACGTTCACCGGATCAAGTCCACTGAATGGTTCGTCAAAAACAAGAATATCTGGATCATTCATTACACTTTGGATAATTTGAATTTTTTGCGCATTCCCTTTAGACAATGTTTTTAATGCTTGTTTATTATCCTCTAATTCAAAGTACTCTAACCATTTTTTCGCTTCTGTTTGTGCTGCTTTCTTCTTCATACCTTTTAGCATTCCGAAGTACGTAAGCTGATCTACAAGCCCAACACCATCGTACATTCCACGTTCTTCTGGAAGGTACCCAATTTTCACCTTACTGTGATCTAGAGGTTTCCCATCTAGTAAAATCTCCCCTTTATCCGGCTTGAATATGTCTAACAGAATTCTAAAACTCGTAGTTTTACCACTACCATTTCGTCCTAAATATCCATTAGCCACACCACTTTTCGCTGTGAAACTAACTCCTTTAAGAACCTTTTTATTACCAAAGCTTTTCTCTACATTTTTAAATTCTAAAATCATAGCCCTTACCTCATTTCCTAACTTTTTAAAAGTTATATCCCTTTTTTATTCATCATTATTTTTTATTTCTTTTGTTAACTTGAAATATTTCGGTAAAAACATTCCAAGTCCACTTATACAGTAACCAAATATACCACCTATCAATCCGCCTAGTAACATAGCTAGCACATCAGGTATTCCACTATTAATTACCCATTTAATATTAGTAAAATACAATACCCCTATTATATTTATTAAAATAAACAAAACTATAAATCTTAACAATCTGTACCTAATAAATTCTAATTCCGTCTCAGTATCAGTATATATTGGATACGAACTAGAAGTCCCTTCAGCTAGCCTAAACAAATTATAAAATTGAAACTTATGAAGCTTCCAACCACTTGCCTTATAAAACTCTTCTATCTCTGGTGTAAAGTTTTTATCAAAAATAAACTTATATTGCTTGTCACTAATCTCAGAGACTTTCTTCATTCTAATTGCCACTATAGCCTCTTTATCGTATTCATATCCCTGAGCAGCAAGATTATTCATTTTATCTGCTACTTTATCATAGCTTATAAATACCGGAACATATTTATACTTCATAAAGTCAATCCTTTCTTCTCTTTAAAAATATATATTTTATAAAGAACGCTATATTTACAGCACCTAGTCCTAAACCAAAGCCAAAAGACATTCCTGTAATAAAATCAATTACTTCAGATGGCATTAAAAATTTATTTATTAAATGTGTAATCAAAGCTAGAAAAAAGCATCCTAACATGATTTTTCCATTAAATCTTATTCTATATAGCCACATGTATTCTTCACTCAAATTATCTGTATATAGTGTGGTTGCCGTAGGTTCACCACGTAATATCTGCCAAAAAATACCATTTCTAACTACTTCCCAACCGTTAAACTTATAAAAGTCTTCACGTTCAGCATCGAACTTTTTATCATATACCAGTTCGTATTTATAATCGGTTCTTTCTCCTTTTTCTAATAAAATTAAGAACCCCAGAAACTTTTTAAAATGCCACCCCTTAGCACTATATCTCTCTAATTTTTTCATGAGTCTCTTATTTGTTAAAGCGAATGTATGTATCACCTTATAATTACTCATCACTTCCACCACCTATAAACTTCATAGCCACATCTAGTAGAAACTGTCGAAGTTTTAAATTTTTCTCCAAAACTTCCATGCCTTTTGGAGTAATATGATATTCTTTTTTTGAATTATCGATTTCTTTATCTTCAATCCAGCCAACAGAAACCATTTTACCCAAAGTCGTGTACATTGTCGCAGGTCCGATAATAATTTTATTATCTGTAATCTCTGCCACCTTTTGCATTATCAAGTATCCATGAATAGGTTCTGTTAAAACTAGAAGTGTAAAAAATATACTATCTGTTAATTCGCCCGTCTCATAAGGGCTTACCTTTGCCATTTTATCCCTCCTAACTTAATTAGAGATATTCTTTATCTATATCCATTATTGATATATCCATCTTTGATATAATTGTATATCAATCATTGATATAAGTCAATAGATTTTTTATTATTTTCATAAAAAATATTAGATAAAAATATCCTTCTTAATTTATAACCTATATTATTTATTACAGATATTTAAAAAATGAACCTATAATGTAGTAATATAAGTTATAATATGATAGAATATCTCTATAAAATTAAATTTATAAAAGTAGATTTTTTGTGATTAATTAATCTATTTACATTAACATTAAGGAGAGCGACATGACAAAATCATTAAAAAAATATCTATTGCTTATTGCAACGGTTATTCTTTCAGTTACTCTTGCTGCTTGTGGCACAGGAGCTTCTACAGAACAAATCGTTAATAAATCAGTAGAATCATCAAAAAACATAAAAAGTACAGATTTCGTAGCGACTAACAGTTCTGAAATTTTAGTTGGTGAGCAAACTCAAACAGTTGAAAATACTGTATCAGGATCATTGATCATCGATCCTCTAGCAATTAAAGCTACTACTGATGTGAAAGCTCAAGGTCAAAGCCAAACACTAGAATTATACATTAAAGATGGAACTGCTTATGCAAAATCAACAGGACAAGATGAGTGGGTTAAAAGCTCAAGCAGCAGCATTACTGCTCAATTCGAAAATCTTAAAAAAATCGCAAACTCAGAACAAATCTTAGAATTCTACAAAAAAATTGCTAAAGACTTCAAGAAAACTGAAGAAAACGGAAACTACGTTCTAACATACACAGGAAGTGGAGACCAATTTAAAGATCTTATGGTTGCTGTAGCAAACGCATCTTCTGGAAACGAAGTAAATGCTAGTGCATTCAACAACGTTGATTTCAAAAATGTTACAATCAAACTTGTTGTTACTAAAGATTACACACCTGTAACTAACGAAGTAAACATGGAGCTTGCTACTAAAAACACATCAACTCCAACAACAATGAAAATCAAACAAAACATTCAATACTCTAACGTAAACAACGTTAAAGAAATCAAACTACCTGATGAAGTAAAAAATGCTAAAGAGGTAGCTGCTGATACTCAAAAATCACAATAATAATATTACCTACTTACTCAAAAAGTAAGTAGGTTTTTTATTAATCAATTTTGTATTTCTACAATTTAAAAATTAAGGTTAAATTTTTAGATACTTTATTTTTATATTTGAGTTTATGTAAATATATCCTTTCAGTTTACAATGCGCTTTTCATCTAGTATAATAATATGTGCAATTAAAATATTAGGAGGTAATTTGAATTTATAATTATAGCGCCCGAACTAAGTTCTAAAGGTTAAATTGAATTTAGTTGACGAGGAAAAAAGTTATCGAAAATTCGGCGGATGCTTTTTCGGAACCAGAGAGTTTCGTTAGATAATGTACAATGGGGTGTACCTTTGTATCTTTAGGAACGCAGTGACGACAAGATACTTAGGTACAGCGTATGCAACAGCAACTTAGTTTTTAAGGAAGAATGACACAAAAAACTTTAGTTGCCACTGCTGGGGTGTACCTTTGTATCTTTAGGAACACAGTGACGACAAGATACTTAGGTACAGCGTATGCAACAGCAACTTAGTTTTTAAGGAAGAATGACGCTAAAAACTTTAGTTGCCACTGCTGGGGTAGATCTTAATATTTCTAGGAACGAAGTGACGACAAAATACCCACCCTTCAAAATCATTATCCCCTCTCTATAGGCTCATTATGTCTTCTTTTAAGGTTTACATAAACTTGATTAAGTATAATAAACTTCAAGAAGTATAATATTTTTGAGCATAGGTATAAAAACTTTATAGTACTTTCTATAAAATAAATTAAAGAAAAAAGCGAGGAATTTTTAATATGTGTGGAATTGTAGGATTTGTTGGAGAAGCAAATGGAGTTAAATTTTTAATCGATGGACTTAGCAGCCTTGAGTATCGTGGATACGACTCAGCTGGTATTGCTGGTGTTGTTAATGGAGAAGCTAGCGTTACTAAGTCTGTAGGTCGTATTAAAAATCTAGAAGCCCTAATCCCTGAAGGACTTCACCTAGAATTAGGTATTGGTCATACACGTTGGGCTACTCACGGTGGAGTTAACACAACTAACTCTCACCCTCACCAAAGCTTCAACAAACGTTTTATTTTAGTTCACAATGGAGTTATCGAAAACTTCCAAGAACTTAAAGAAAGATTTTTCAAAGGTGTAGAACTTGTTTCTGAAACTGATACTGAAGTTATCGTTCAATTAGTACAAGTTTATAGCGATCGTGGGCTTAACACTAAAGAAGCTTTCAAAAAAGCTGTATCTAAACTTCAAGGTTCTTATGCCCTTTGTTTAATCGATACAGAAGATAAAGACACATTATATGTTGCAAAAAATAAAAGTCCACTTCTTATCGGACTAGGAGAAGAAAATAAAAACTATGTTGGTAGTGATGCTTTAGCAATGATTAAGTACACTAACAACTTCTTAGAAATCAACGATGGTGAGTTTGTTATCGTGAAGAAAGATAGCGTAACTATCGAAGATAAAGAAGGTAATGTTGTAGAGCGTGAAAGTTTCTCAACTAACTTAAATGCTGGGGAAATCGATAAAGGTATCCACGAGCATTACATGATTAAAGAAATTCACGAACAAGTAGGAGCTATGCGTAATATCATCTCTCACTACTTCGATGGACATGATATTAATATTGATAGCGAAATTATTAACAACGTAAAAGATGCAGATAGACTATACATCATCGGATGTGGTACAAGTTACAACGCTGGTCTAGTAGGAAGAAACTACTTCGAAAAATGGGCTGGTATTCCTACAGAAGTACACTTAGCATCAGAATTTGCTTACAATGTACCATTATTATCTAAAAAACCAATGTTCATCTTCCTTTCTCAATCAGGAGAAACAGCTGATTTACGTGCAGTACTTACAAAATTACGTAGTGTAAATGCAGATTACAAATTCTTAGTACTTACTAACGTTGATGCTTCAACCCTATCTCGCGAATGTGATTATACATTATTACTTCACGCAGGTGTTGAAATCGCCGTTGCATCTACTAAAGCATATACTGCTCAAATCGCAACACTAAGCATACTAGCTTACGAAGTAGCTAAACAACTTTCAAGACAACCTAAATTTGATATCGAGCAAGAATTATCAGTAATTACTTCTGCAATCGAATCAATCTTAGATGATACAAAAACTATCAAAGACTTAGCTAAAAACTTATTCACAGAGCGCAATGCATTCTATATCGGACGCGGAATCGACTACTATAGTGCATGTGAAGCAGCTTTAAAACTTAAAGAGGTTTCTTACATTCAAACAGAAGGATTTGCCGGGGGAGAATTAAAACACGGTACAATCGCTCTTATCGAAGAAAGAACACCTGTAGTAGCTCTTATCACAAGTGCTAAACTAGACTTAAATACACGCAGTAACGTAAGTGAAGTAGCTAGCCGTGGTGCTAATACTCTAATCATTACATTAGAAAAATTAGCTCGTAAAGGTGACTACGCAATCCCTAACGTAAACGAAGATCTTGCTCCAATCGCAAGTATCGTAGTTACACAATTATTCGCATACTACGCAGCTTACACTAAAGGACTAGATGTGGATAAACCACGTAACTTAGCTAAATCAGTAACAGTAGAATAATTTTAAAAACACAATATTTGAGCAGCTCGGAAAATTATTTCTGAGCTGCTTTCATCTATTTTTTTTAAGAAGTTAAGCCTTTTCTCTTTACAACTTAGAGACTTCAGTTTATAATAAACGTATAAATAATAAATTTAATTATCTTCGGGGCAGGGTGAAATTCCCGACCGGCGGTCAAAGTCCGCGAGCGCAAGCTGATTTGGTGAAATTCCAAAACCGACAGTACAGTCTGGATGATAGAAGATATAGAATAAATAAACTTACACATGCAGTCTATTACGTATGTATTTTCGTTGTACCGCTTATAGTGTAACGCTTATTTTTCATACCTTTCAGTCCCGCTTTAAAATTTTTAAAGTGGTGTTTTTTATATCTAACGTAGATTTAGAATAACACCTTTTTAAGAATAGTATTGCGGCTATTTTATTGCCTATGAAGATAGGAAAGAGGTTTTAAATGTATAAAAAAAATGTTCACTCACTAGTTTTGAGTGGTATGCTTGCAGTTATTGCTCTACTTCTATCTTTTTTTAGTTTTGCTGTGCCATTCTTGCCACCATTTCTAAAATTTGATTTTACGTTCATCCCGCTATTCATGGCGTTGTTATTATTAGGATATAAAGATGCACTTTTAGTGTCATTCTTAAAAAACTTCCTACACTTTGCTTTATTATCACATGAACCAATCGGATCAATCGCTAATATCGTAGTAGAATTCACTTTTATCAGTATCATTGTTCTTTTCTATAAAAAAGGTACTGCTAAAACTATTATTGGTGGAATCTTAGGAACACTAGCAATAACAGTATTCATGTCACTTCTTAACTACTTCGTATTACTTCCAGCTTATGGATATATTATGAACTTAGCAGACATCGTGACTAACGTGAAAACAATCGTAGCGGCTGGTATTGTACCATTCAATCTACTTAAAGGTGCTTTAGTAACATTCTTATTCTTCGTTACTAAGAGTGTTTACAAATCAATACCAACTAGTATTCGTAGCCGTTTCGCATAATAATAGATAATAATTAATTTAACCATGAAAAATCCTCCATTACATCACCTTACTGTAATGGAGGATTTCTTTTTTTAAAATTTCCTAGGAAATACTTTTTAAAATCTGTTCTGTTACTTATTCAACAATTCATCCAATTTTTCTGAATGTGATACTTCTTCTACATTCGTATCTTTCTCACTTATCACCGTATCAATATTTAACTTCTCATCATTATTCACTATTAGACGTGCGTAAATCTTCTCTCCAACATTTCTTATACTCTCATAATCAATCTTGTAATCTTTAATTTTTGCTTTTGCTGTGAATGCAAGTTTATCTTTTTCTAAAATTATTTTTTCGTAAAAACCACGTGCATCAGCAGTCTTCACGACTCTAACAATCTCCTTATATTTAGGATTATTTTTCATATAAATAACGCCACCAATTGCCGCAATAAAAGTTATCGCTCCGAATATTTTCTTTCTCATTTAACACTTCCTCCTTTTTCATCAACCAATTGGAGATTCTTAAACTCTCTTATTAGTAAACTTTTTAGTTAACTTTTATATTATAACTTTTTAGCCATTTTTTCAATAGTTTTTTTCAATTATTATAGTAATATCATCTTTTTGACACAGTTATTATAAAATAAAATATCGGTCTAAACCTTAATTTATAGGGAATGTATTCGCAATCTATAATATTTTTCTGTAATAGAATAATTATTAGTGTGTTTTAGTACAAAAAGTGCTATAATATAGTTGATTATACTATTTTGAGAGGTAATAAAATGAGTAAAGCTATTTTAGTAATGACATATGGAACACCTGAAGAATATACATTCGAAGGTATAGCAAAATTTTTCACAAACATTAGAAGAGGAGTTCGCCCTAACGACGAAGAAATCAATCTACTTTTAAAAAATTATCTTCGCATTGATGGTTCTCCCCTTCAGGAGATAACACTCAAAGAAGTTGAACTTTTAAGGGAATCTGTAAAAGATGAATATAAAGTATACTTTGCCAATAAATTTTCTTCACCTTATATCCCTGATATAATTTCAAAAATGGAAGATGATGGTATAGAAGAATGTATTTGTTTAATTCTTGAACCACATTATTCATTCTACTCTATTATGGGTTACGAAAGATTTATTAAGAGTGATAAAATTAAATTTAATATAATTAAATCTTGGTACAAAGAAGAGAAGTTAATTGAATTCTGGGCAGATGAAATTAAAAAAATTATTACTGAAAAAGTAAAAGAAGATAGCTATAAAGTAGTTTTCTCTGCACACAGCGTACCTGAAATAGCTTTAAAATATAATGATCCATACGTAGATCAAATCTTTGATATGACAAAACTTATAGCCGAAAAAATAGGTCTTGAAAAAGAAAACTATACGAATACTTGGCAAAGTGAAAGTGATATCGGTATGCCATGGATTAAACCTGATGTTCTTGAATACCTAAGAGATCAAAAAGAACATCCTAAGCATTATATATTTGTTCCACTTAGCTTTATAAGCGAGCACATTGAAGTTCTTTTCGATAATGATGTTGAGTGTCGTGAACTTTGTGAGGAGTTTGGAGTAACTTATCATAGACCACCAATGCCGAACTACGATTCTCGTTTAATTGAGGCTCTTGTGTCAACGATTGAAGCTAATAAAAACAATCCTTTTATTTCACATAATCCAGAGAAGACAACATTTAATGAGATGGATAAACCAAAAGGAGAGATGCCAGACTTCGTTAAAGCAATGTTAGCCAATAAAAAAGATGGCGAAAAACCTGAAATGCCTGACTTCGTTAAAAAAATGCTAGCCAATAAAAAAGACGGCGAAAAGGCGGAGATGCCGGACTTCGTTAAGAAAATGTTAGCTAATAAAAAAGATGGCGAAAAACCTGAAATGCCTGACTTCGTTAAAAAGATGCTAGCTAATAAAGAAAATGAAGAAAATACTAAAACGTCTAATTCAATTATGAAATCATTAGCTAATAAAAAAGACAAAGTTGTTTTAAAAGTACTTAAATCAATCTCAACAATCCTTAACAAAAAATAAATATTAGTAACTCACAGACTCTAATGCGTAATCCATTGGAGTCTTAATTTTTACATAAAAAATATAAAAAATTACTTTGATATTTAACAGTAATTTTAATTAATAAACTTATTAATTTTTTATCATAAATTATCTAATACATTATATAATTTTTAGTTTACATATTAAAATCAAGGTTAATCAGTAATTTTATATTTTTTAAGAATAATAAATTTTATACTATATTTTGTTTTTATCTGTAATTTTTTGTGTTATAATAAAAGTGAAAGTTAAAGGAGGGCTGACTTTATGAAAAAAAATAAAATCACACTAGCTTTATCTAGTATATTACTTTCAATTTCCTTAGCAGGTTGCAGCAGTGGGGATGGGCTTAACCGTTCTGCAAAAGATGGTAAAGAAAACGAAGTAGAAAAAGCAGCTATAAAACTAGTTAAAGCAACAAAAACAGGGGATTACAATCTAATCAGCGCAGATGAATTGAAGAAATCTATAGATAATAAGGAAGATATGATTCTAGTTGATACAATTCCTGCGGATCGATTTGAAAAAACAAAAATTAAAGGTGCAGTTAATGCTGGTCTTCCAAAAGAAATGAAGGATCTAAAACCAGAAGAAAAAGCAGCATTTTTAAAAACTTTAGGGGATAACAAGGATAAAAAAATTGTTGTATACTGCGGTTTTACAGCTTGTGAAAGAAGCCATGTTGGTGCAACATTAGCAAAAGAAGCAGGATATAAAAATGTCTATAGATTCCCGGGCGGAATTGCCGCATGGTTAGATGCAGGAAATAGCATCGATAAATAACATCAAATACTTTGCATTTGTAGATAATTATGAGGATTTACCGCACACTTGCAATATAATTTAACATTTGTAGGTAATTATGAGGATTTACCGTACAAATACCTTAATTAGATAAATTTTTAGAAAAGTTATTTTGTAAGAGAACTTCTTCTAGTTCTGCAAACATGATCAAACATTCCTAATTTTTATCCAAATAACAATTTCGCCCAAAATAAAGAGGCCGCATATTTCAGCGCCTCTTTATTTCTTTTTTCTAAATTTAAATATATCTTTTTTAAATAAAGGTACATTATCAAAATACTCACCTTTATATAGAGGATGACACTTTAACAATCTCTTAACAGTTAGATACGTTCCTAAAAAAAAGCCAAATCTTTTATAACTTTCTAAAGCGTAACTTGAACAAGTTGGAGAAAATCTACATGTTGGTTTTGTATAACGTGATATATATCGTCTATATAGTTTTATTAAAATTATGCACAATCTTGCCATCGATTCTACCCCTTTCGCTCTTTATTTTATCAACTAATAAAGTTTATTTCAAATTTTTAAATTAATAACTATGCCTAACGTTTATATGATATCGATTATCACTTATATTTTTTCACCTCAGGAAACATTGCTAAATCAACATTCTTTTTAGAGAATAATTCTCAATAACTTTTATAAGCTTATTAGCTTTACATGAGAAATTCATGGTGCTATAATTTAATCATAAATTCAAAAATAAAGGAGAGACATCAATATGACACGTACAACAGAATTAAACAAACTTGTTGCTAACTTAACAGTATTATACACAAAATTACACAGCTTCCACTGGTATGTAAAAGGACGTAGCTTCTACACACTACACGAAGTATTTGAAAACTACTATAACTACACAACTGAATCTTTAGATGAAGTTGCTGAAAGATTATTAGCAATTGGAGGTCGTCCAGTTTCTACACTTAAAGGTGCTTTAGAAATCGCAACTATCAAAGAAGCAACTGAACAAGAAACAACTTCTGAAATGGTTGCAGCTGTATTCCACGACTTCGAATTATTAATCAACGATTTAACTCACCTTATGGGTGTAGCTGAAGACGAAGGAGATCAAGGTACTTCAGACTTAGCATTAGGATTGAAAACTCAATTAGAGAAAAATGTTTGGATGCTAAAAGCTTACTTAGCTGATTAATACACAAAAAAACTATTCATTGCAATTATCACAATGAATA